>JBDRTL010000355.1:0-3278 GCA_043824045.1 Bacillota bacterium | reverse complement strand
CAGGTAGATGTTCTGGTCCGCCGCACCGGCGTTGTCGCTGATCAGCCCGACCGTCAGGCTTTCGCTCAGCCTGGCGATCGCGCACAGCAGCACGATCAGCTGCTCGGCCATCGCGTCGAAGCCGTATACGAACACATGCTGTTCGTGCATCAGATTGCTTTCGCCCAGGCGTTGCGTGATGAACAGGTTCAGATCGTCGCCGTCTCCCAGGCGGTCCCGCAGGGTTTGCTGATACGCCTCATACAAAACGGCAAGGTCCTGAAACTTTTCTTTCCGCATGCCGTCCGGCAATGTTTCCGCGTATTCCCGCAGTTCGTCGGGTTCAAGTCCGCCGCGCTTCATATCGGCGATCAGCGCGGTGAGCTTCTGGGCAAACCCACGCCGGGACACAGACGCGTGATAGAACTTGAGCCTTTCCGCGCAGGTTTCCAGCGCGTAACTTACGGCCATCTGCTGCCCCGCCGCCGAGAGCGGCACTCGCTCGTCCGTTCCCACGGCCTCCAGCACGCGGTATTTAAGCCGCGTCGGAGAAATGACCTCGACGGAGAACATGCCCTTCAGCGAAAGCCTGTCCAGCAGCTCGCGCTCCGCCTGCAGGGTAAACTGCTCGGGAACGAGCAAAATGCAAGGCTTTCCGTCTTGGCGCAGCCTGCCGATTTCCTGAATGAGCGGGTGCAAAAGGCGATGCGGACGCGCCGCTAAAACACGAACATCCGGCATACGCACCCCTCCTTTTGCTTTGTGCTTCCTCTGTATGATATGATAACACAGAAAGACCGATTTGGGGAGTGAGTACGGTGCCGGATACCATTGCGGGCGTGGCGACGGCCTTGGGCGAAGGCGGCATTGCCATCGTGCGGATCAGCGGGGACGACGCGATACGGCTGTTCTCCGACGTGTTCCGCGCGTTCGGACGGAAACCCCCGTATCCGGATCATCTGCTCATGCACGGCGCCATCGTGGACGCGGACAACGGCACGGTGGACGAAGCCATGGGCGTGGCGATGTACGCGCCGCACACATACACCAAAGAGGACGTGTGCGAGTTGCACACGCACGGCGGATACGCCGCCGCATCTTTGGTGATGAACCTGTTGATCCACAAAGGCGCAAGACCCGCCGAAGCGGGAGAGTTCACCCGCCGCGCGTTTATGAACGGGCGGATCGACCTGGCGCAGGCGGAGGCCGTGATGGGAATCATCGGCGCTCGCTCCGCAGCGGCGCTGAAAAGCCAGGAAACGCTGCTGTCCGGCGGCACAAGCCGGTTTTTAAAGGACGCGCAGTCGAGATTAATCCATTTGATCGCGGGCGTAGAGGCCTATATCGACTACCCCGAAGAGATTGACGAGTGCGAGGCGACCGCCTCGCTTGCGGGCGGATTGGCCGAATTGACCCAAAAACTCCAAAGCGTGACCGACGAGCGCAGCGCGCGCATCCTCCGGCACGGCCTGCGGGTTGCGCTGTGCGGCTCTCCGAATACGGGCAAAAGCACGCTGTTCAACGCGCTGCTCAGCGAGGAGCGCGCCATCGTCACCGACGTGCCGGGCACGACGCGCGACGTGCTGGAGGGGAGCTTCAGCCTGAACGGTTTTCAGGTGCTGCTGCTGGATACGGCCGGCATCCGGCAAAGCGACGATGTGGTGGAGCAGATCGGCGTGCGTCGCGCGCGCCAGGTGATCGATACCGCGGACGCCGCGCTCCTGCTGATCGACGCGACCAAGCCGCTGGACGAAAACGAAAAGCAGCTGCTCCGCGCGGACGTCCGCTGCCCCTGCGCGGTGCTCCTCAACAAGGAGGACAAGCCGCCCGTCGTCACCGCGGATCAAGTGAAAGAAATCACGAAACATTCCCCCGTATTCTCCGTTTCGGCGAAGAACGGCACGGGTATACAGCAGATACTGGATTACCTCGCAGGTTTCCTCGCACAGCCGCGGGAAGAACTGCTCACCCACCAGCGGCATATGGCGCTGGCGCGGCAGGCGGGCGAAAAGCTGTCGCAGGCGTCCGCGTCCATCCGGGGCGGCGTGCAGTTGGACCTGATCGCCGTGGATTTGCGGGAAGCGCTGTGGCTGCTTGGGAGAATCACCGGTGAGAGCGTCGACGAGAAGCTGCTGGATGAGATCTTTTCCACGTTCTGCGTTGGCAAATGAACCTGTAAAACTCTTATCGCTTGATTGTTGACGGCGCACAAATATGCTATGATGAGCATAGCCGAACGCTGACAAAGGAGAATGCGAATGAAGCTGATATCCTGGAACGTGAACGGCCTGCGGGCCTGTATGAATAAAGGCTTTCCGGAGTATTTCCACGAGAAAGACGCCGACTTTTTCTGCATCCAGGAAACCAAGCTCCAGCCCGATCAGATCGATTTCAATCCGGAAGGCTACGATGTGTTCCTAAACAGCGCGGAGAAGAAGGGATATTCCGGCACGGCGGTGTTTACCAAGCGCAAGCCGCTGCGCGTGGTTTACGGCATCGGTATCGGGGAGCACGACAGGGAAGGCCGCGTGATCACGCTGGAATATGACGGCTTTCATCTGGTCAATGTCTATACGCCCAACAGCCAGCGGGAACTGCTCAGGCTCGACTACCGCATGACCTGGGAGGACGCCTTTGCGGATTATTTGCAATCGCTGGACGAAAAGAAGCCCGTCGTCGTCTGCGGCGATTTGAACGTCGCCCATCGGGAGATCGACATCAAAAACCCGAAAACCAACGTAAACAACGCCGGTTTTACGCCGCAGGAGCGCGAGAAGATGACCGCGCTTCTCTCCCGCGGTTTTACGGATACCTTCCGACACCTGCACCCCGACGCGGTCGACCGCTATACCTGGTGGTCTTATATGATGAAAGCCCGCGACCGCAACGTCGGCTGGCGTATCGACTATTTTTTGGTGAGCGCGCGCCTCGCGCCGAAGATTTTAAGCGCGGACATTGAAGACCGGATCATGGGCAGCGACCACTGCCCCGTGACGCTGGAACTGGATTTGCCATAAGGAGGACGCCATGAAATTTCTGTTTGCAAGCGATATCCACGGGTCTCTCGTCGCGTGCAAAGCGGTATTGGAGCGGCTTTCCGCCGAGAAAGCCGACCGCCTGATTTTGCTCGGCGATCTGCTCTATCACGGCCCGCGCAATCCCCTGCCGGACGGGTATAACCCGCTGGCGGTGTCTGAGGCACTGAACGATTTGAAGGTTAAGCCGCTTGCCGTGCGCGGAAACTGCGATTCGGAAGTGGACCAGATGGCGCTCGCGTTTCCGATCATGGCGGATTTCAC
>JBDRTL010000354.1:0-3291 GCA_043824045.1 Bacillota bacterium | reverse complement strand
CAGGGCGATGGTATCCAGCCCCGCGATATCCTGCCCGTCGTACTCCAAAAGCCCCTCCGTGGGCGTGAGCGTGGCGTTGAAGAGCTTGAGCAGCGTGGTTTTGCCCGTGCCGCTTTCGCCGCAGACGAACGTTGCGCTTCCCTGTTCCACGGCAATCGCGGGATAGCGCAGGATATTGAGAAAGCGCAGGTTCGTCGCGGTGAGTATTGCTTGCATGCGGTATTCCCTTTATACGGACAGATCACGCCTGGAAAAGATGATCACCGCAGCCGCGTACAGGAACGCCGCTCCCGCAAACAGCACGATCACCCCGCCCATCGCGCCGCTTTCGCCCGCGATGATGGCGTTGGGATTAAACAGCGTAAAGAAGGTGGCGTATTTGAAGGGTTCGGTCTCGTCGCCGGCCTGGGCGAGCAGCTGCAAAATGAACATTACCCCGGGGACGCCCGCGCCGACGGCCAAAGAATTGCGCGTTTCGTTAAAGATGCAGCTTGCCAGGAAGCAGACGCCGCCGATGAACAGGTGCAGTGAAAGAAGCCCCACGTTCAGTTTCAGCAGCATAGCGGTATCGGCCTGCTCGGGCGCGTGCGCCGAGATGGTGATGATCTCGATCACCGTCACGTACACAACCATCCACACGATGCCCGTGATCAGCACGGCCATCTGCGTGACGGCCACGGTGCGCCGTTTTACCGGCGCGGCCAGAAGCGAAGCCATGGAACCGCGGTCCACATAGCGGGCGACCAGCCCGTTGCCGCGGATGATGGAAAACACCATCGGGAACACGATCAGGATAAACCCGTACAGCCCCGACGACAGGTACCCCATCAGCGTCAGCGATTCGGCGGAGAAATTCATGTTGAACGCGGACATCTGCGGCATCGTCTGGCTGAACTGCCGGAACATCTCCAGCGTTTCCGGGGTGTACATCACGATCATCAGCACGACGTACATCGTGAGGATGGCCGTGAAGACCAAAAGCAGTTTCCAGCTTGATCTCATTTCGCGCCTGTACAGCGTTGCGCTCATGCTTTCTCACCTCCGTAATACTGCATGAAGATCTCTTCCAGGTTCTGGCTGGGCGCGGCGAGGTTTTGCACGGGATAGCGGCTCATGGCGGCGATCATCTCGCGGATGTCCGCGCCGACGGTCACCTGCACGCGGTGGTGCGTGAGCATTTCCGTTTGCAGGGCTTCCCTGTGAAACGCTTCCGCGGCCTTTGAGTTTTCAAAGGTGATGATAAACTTCCTCTGCTGCCTGGACTTCATTTCATCCACCGAGTCCACGGCCACGAGCTCGCCCTGGCGGATGATGCCCACGCGGTGGCAGGTGCGCTCCACCTCCTCAAACATATGGCTGGACATCAGTATGGTCTTGCCGCGCCTCTTTTCGAGCATCACCAGCTCGATAAAGCGGCTCTGCATCAGCGGGTCCAGCCCGCTGGTCGGCTCGTCCAGAATGAGGATGGCGGGGTCGTGCATCAGCGCGGCCACGATGCCCAGCTTCTGCTTCATGCCTTTGGACATCTTTTTGATGCGCCCGGAGGGGTTCAATTCAAACCGCTCCAGCATCTCGTCCTTGCGGCCCATGTCTTTCATGCCGCGGTACCGCGCGATGAAGCGCAGGTATTCCGCGCCGGACATCTCGTCAAAAAAGGCGATCTCGCCGGGGATATAGCCAAGCGACCGCTGGATTTCCGCGCGGCAATCCCAGCAGTCCATGCCGTTGATCCGGCAGTTGCCGGATTGCGGCTTCAAAAAGCCCATCAGATGGCGGATGGTGGTGGTTTTGCCCGCGCCGTTGGGACCCAAAAAGCCGAAGGCTTCACCCTCGCTCACCGCAAACGATACGTCAAACACGCCGCGGCGGCGCCCGTAATCGCGGGTCAGGTTCTGGATTAAAATAACGCTCATAATCTTCCTCCTGTGCAAAGGAATCACGTTGTCCGTACGGGCATTATCATAACAATATCAACGGGAAAAAGCAAACCAAATCGCCCATGGCGTCTCAAAGCGTGCCTGAAAACCGCTCCTTTGTGCTATAATGTGAAAAACAATCAAAGCAGAAAGTCCGGGTGATCTTCGTGGAGGCAGCCGCATTCGCAAGCAAAGTACAGGAAAATATCGCGCGCGTGATCGTCGGGCGGCGGGACGTGATCGAGAAGATGATGGCCGCGCTGATCGCCAGGGGGCACGTGCTTTTGGAGGACGTGCCGGGCACGGGCAAAACGATGCTTTCCAAAGCCCTCGCAAAGTCGCTGCGCTGCGTGTTCACGCGCATCCAGTTTACGCCCGATCTGATGCCATCGGATATCACAGGCTCCAGCGTTTTTAAGCCTTCAACGGGGGAGTTTGAGTTCAGGCCCGGCCCGGTGTTTACCAATATTCTGCTCGCCGACGAGATCAACCGCGCCACGCCACGCACGCAGGCGGCGCTTTTGGAGTGCATGGAGGAGCGGCAGGTGACCGAGGGCGGCGTGACGCGGAAGCTCGAGGAACCGTTTTTGGTGGTCGCCACGCAAAACCCCGTGGAAATCCAGGGCACGTTCGCCCTGCCCGAGGCGCAGCTGGACCGCTTTCTGATGCGGCTTTCGATGGGCTATCCCGAAGGGGACGAGGCCGTGGCGGTTCTCAACCGGTTTTTGACGAACGATCCCATGCGGGCGCTGGACGCCGTCGCCACAGCCCAGGACCTGACCCAGGCGCAGGCCGCCTGCCCCAAGGTGCAGGTGTCCGAGCCAGTGATGCGCTACATCGCCGCGCTGTGCGAGCATACGCGCAGGGGAAAACAGGTGCTGCTGGGCGCAAGCCCGCGCGGGATGCTCGCTTTGATGCGCGCGTCGCAGGCGCTGGCCATCATCCGCGGGCGCGATTTCGTAATCCCCGACGACGTGAAGGCCCTCGCCGTGCCTGTGCTTGCGCACCGCGTGATCGTGCGCGGGGTATACGGCAAGACCGACGCGGGCCGCGAGGTGATATTGGACGCCCTTCATACCGTGCCCGTGCCGACGGAGGAACCCGGCGCATGAGCGTGTTGGCGCTTTTGGCCGTCACCGCGGCGCTGATTCTTTTGCAGGGGTTTGTGGTCGGCAGGTGGGCCCTGCGCGGTCTTTCCTACGAGCGCCGCTTTTCACAGACGGAAGCGTATGCGGGCCAAGAGGTGCAGATGATCGAGGTCATCAAAAACCGCAAGCTCCTGCCCGTGCCGTGGGTGAAGGCGGAAAGCCATATCTCGCCGCATCTTCGGTTTCAGTCCGACGACGAGCTGAAGATCTCGGGCGAGCGCTACCAC
>JBDRTL010000353.1:0-9969 GCA_043824045.1 Bacillota bacterium | reverse complement strand
TAGACAACATAGTCATAATAAAACGAGAAAACCGCGTTGTCAATCCCCCGCGCAATGAAAAAATAAAACGCGCCGGATTTCCGGCGCGCTTTGTTGTACGCAGATCAGGTTTCGTTCAGCTTTCGTATCCTCTGGGGTTTTTGCTCTGCCAGCGCCAGGAATCGCGGCACATGTCGTCCAGCGATTTTTCGGCGGCCCAGCCGAGGATTCTCTTCGCCTTGGCCGGGTCGGCATAGGTCGCGGGCAGGTCGCCCGGGCGGCGCGCGGTGACCACGCAGGGGATCGGGATTCCCGTGACGCGCTCAAAGGCATGCACGACGTCGAACACGCTGTATCCTATACCTGTTCCCAGGTTGAAAATTTCCGTGCCCCGATGGTTTCGCAGATAGTCGCACGCGACCACGTGACCTTTGGCCAGATCCACCACGTGGATATAATCGCGGACGCCCGTGCCGTCTGGCGTCGGGTAATCGGCGCCGAACACGCTCAGCCTCTCCCGCACGCCGGAAGCGACCTGCGTGATATAGGGCATCAGGTTGTTGGGGATACCGACGGGGTCCTCCCCGATGGCGCCGCTTTCGTGCGCGCCGATGGGGTTAAAGTACCTCAGCAGCGTCACGGACCAGTCCGCATGGGCGGCCGCGGCGTCGGCGAGGATGCGCTCGATCATAAACTTCGTCCAGCCGTAGGGGTTGATGCATCCGGTCGGCATGGTTTCGACAAGCGGCGGCGCGCAGGTCTGGTCGTACACCGTCGCCGACGAGGAAAACACGATGCGCTTCACGCCGTGCCTTTCCATCATTTCGCACAGCGTCAGGGAGCTGTCCAGATTGTTCCGGTAATACATCAGCGGCTTTATAACGCTTTCGCCGACCGCTTTGTACCCCGCGAAATGGATGACCGCGTCAAATTTGTGCCGCGCAAAGATCGCGTCCATCACTAAAGCGTCGCATACGTCCGCCTCGTAAAAAACCACGGGCTTGCCCGTGATGGCTTCCAGCCGCGTAAGCACGATGGGGGAGCTGTTGTACAGGTTATCCACGATCACCGCTTCGTGCCCCGCGCCGCACAGCTCCGCATAGGTGTGCGAACCGATATAGCCCGTGCCGCCCGTCAAGAGTATTTTCATGTTTCCCTCCGTCCGCTAGAATAAGGTTTTGGGATAAAAACCGCTGTCGTGCATGGCTTTCAATTGCTGCTGCACAAACGGCTTATCCTCCTGATAGGTCACGCCGAACCACGCCGCGTTCGTGGTCAGCACATCCACCGTCAGGCCCTCGTCCCGCATCATCTGGTCGGTCAGTGTGGGCAGCGCGTACTCCGCCCGCTGTTCATCCCTGCGCAATCCTTTCAGGAAGGCTTCAAAGCGCTTTTCCGCAATCCGGAAAAACCAGGGCGTATACCCAAATAAGTTCATGCTCACCAGGCAGTCGGGGTCTAAACGCACGCCGACGGGGTCGGTGTTGGTATCGCGTATGGTGCCGTCCGCAAACCGCCGGATTTGATAGGTTTCGGTCAGCTTGCACAGCTTGTCCCTGCCGTCGGTCTGGCACACGCCGCGCGTCACGTTCCCGTATTCGCTCACGGTGTTTTTCAAGCGGTAGCACACCATGCACGCCTCTTTTTCGGGCTTCAGGGTATGCATATGATTCAGGATGCTGCGGTAGGGATCGCGGCCGTAGTAATCGTCGGCGTTGATGACGGCGAACGGCTCGTGGATCACATCCCTGGCGCAAAGAACCGCATGCACGGTGCCAAACGGACGCACGCGCCCCTCGGGCACGGCATACCACTTGGGCAGCATGCCGAAGTCCTGAAACACGTACGCTACTTTCGCGCGGCGGCTTAACCGGTCGCCGATCATCGCGCGGATGCGGTTCTCAAAATCGCGCTTGATGATGAACACGACCTTGTCAAACCCGGCCTCCAGCGCGTCATACACGGAGTACTCCAGCAAAATCTCGTTGCTCGGGCCCATCCCGTCAATCTGCTTGTCTCCGCCGTATCGGGTTCCCATGCCGGCCGCCATGATCAGTAGGGTGTTATCCATGCTTCCGTCTCCGTTTCCAGGGGATTATCCATTGTCCTTGCCCCGCGCGCGGATGCGCATCTTCATCGGGCTTGTTTTGTGCAGGGTATGAAAGCCTTCCGTGCTGTCGTGCCGGAAAAAAACCGTGATGGTGCGCAGCATCAGCTTGATATCCATCTGCAGCGAGAACTTTTCGATATAGAGAAGGTCCAAAATCACCTTATCTTTCGGTGAGGTGTTGTATTTGCCGTCGATCTGCGCCATCCCCGTCAGGCCCGCCTTCATCTTCTTGCGGTACTCAAACTCCGGCACCTCGCGGGTGTAGCGGTCCACGTTTTCCAGCATTTCGGGCCGCGGGCCCACGATGCTCATTTCACCGATGAACACGTTGAACAGCTGCGGTAGCTCGTCGATACGGTATTTGCGCAGCACGCGCCCCGCCGGGGTGATGCGCGCGTCGTTTTGACAGGCGGATTCCGGGCGGCAGGGCACTTCCTGATCGTACATCGTGCGGAATTTGATAATGCGGAAAACCTTGCCGTTGATGGTCGCGCGTTCCTGCCGGTAGAATACGGGGCCGCGGCTGGTCGCCTTGATGCTGACCGCTGCGGCGATCATCAGCGGGCTGAACAGCACGATGCCGACGGACGAGAGGACGATGTCCATCAGCCGTTTTAAAAACCGCTGTATCAGCGAGGGCTCTCCGCGGTGCGTGTATAAAAACGGCGTATCGTCGATCACGACCTGCGCGGAGGAGGAGATGATCACATCCTCCAGTTCGGCCAGCAGGTACATGGATTTTCCGTGCTTATAGCAATACGACTCGATCTGCGCTTCCTCGGTATCGGGAATGCCGGAGAGGAAGATCACATCGTGGTCGTTGATGGTCTCGTATACGTCGTCGCAGTGATAATGCAGCACGTCGCACAGCTGGTACTTCTGTGAAAAGGAGCCGATCTTCGCCGCGATATGGTCCGCCTGCTCCTGCGAGGAGGCGATGATGCAGCAGCGCTCCGGGGGGTTGATTTTGAAATAGAAGAAGTAGCCAAGCTTCACGAACAGATAGATAACGGCTGTTTGGAGGATAAGGCTTACGCAAAACAGCAGAAAGTCCTCCCCGAACAGGATAAGGTGCGGATTGTTGGCGGGGTTCACGTTCATGATCTGCAGTTGTACGTAGGTGACGATGTCCGTCAGGATAACGGAGATCAGGATGGATAAAAACACCGACCGCGCTTTGTTGACCCCCAGCTGATAGCCGCCGTATACGTTGGTGAGGATAAACAGCACGATGGCGAACGTGGCCATCGTGATGGCGGCGGTACGGCTGTAGTTTAAAATCTGCGGGTTGGTAACGGACTGGAGAAGGAAAAAAGCGAAAAATACCAACAGGTACAGCGCAGCTTGGAACGTTGTGGTGATGAGTTGCGACCGGAAAACCCGATTTTTCATGTGCCCCTCCGCTGCAAAACCATACCCCGCACCATGATACAATGCAGGGTTTCATGGTGCGTTCCGAGTCAAAAACCAATCGAAACGACCACACGAAGAATATCACAATACAGGCGCAAAGTCAAGAATAGCCCGTATTGCGGGCACTACGCCTGGAGCTTGAAAATGATCCCGAAAACCGCGCCGACGGCGATGTAAACGATAGGATGAATACGCTTGAGCGGCTTGATTTGCATAAGCCCGAACAGGATGATAAACATCGAAAACGCGACCCACTGGAAGGCGGCGAAGCCGTTCTGCGTGGTAAACAATACCGGCTGCAGCACCAAAAATCCGGCGGCGGCGAT
Organism: Bacillota bacterium; assembly: GCA_043824045.1. Lineage (GTDB taxonomy): Bacteria > Bacillota > Clostridia > Christensenellales > Aristaeellaceae > CAXXOK01. The sequence goes on along the minus strand of JBDRTL010000353.1, from coordinate 6,141 downwards.
CAGCCCCGCAACGGCCGGGCGCAGCGCTTCCAGCCCGCCCGTGATCAGGCGGTTTTCCTGAAAGCGGTCGAGCACGCGCACCACGATGAGCGTTAATATAAACGCGGGCAGCGCAAGCGACAGCGTCGCCACCACCGCGCCGGGGATACCCGCCACATGGAAACCCACGTAGGTGGCCATGTTGATGCCGATCGGCCCCGGCGTGGCTTCGGAGATGGCCACCATCTGCATCAGCTCGTCGATGGAAAACCACTGCGGGTAGGTATACGACATCTGCATCAGGAATGGGAGCGTTGCCAGACCGCCGCCCACGGCAAACAACCCCGTCTTGAAAAACTCGAACGCGAGCAGCAGGTAGATCATGCCTTGCGCCTCCTTCCGAAGATGAGCGCGCCGAACGCCGTAAACGCAAGGGTGACGTAGACCGGCGAGACGTGCAAAAACCCGACTGTCACGAAGGCAAACACGGCGATCATGACTTTCAAAGCGGTTTTCGCGTTGGTCCGCAGCAGGTTCCACACGGCGGAGGCGATCATCGCGCCGACGGCGATCCGAATGCCGGAAAACGCGTGCTGAACCCATGGGATGTCCGCATAATTGGAAAGCACCGCCGCGATCACCGTAATGATGATCAGCGGCGGTATAATCACCCCGATGGCGGCGACGAGCGCGCCCCAAAAGCCTCTTTTGCGATATCCGATCAGGGTGGATACGTTTACGCAAATGATTCCGGGCATACTCTGGCTGACGGCAAAATAATTAAGCAGTTCTTCCTCGGTGCTCCAGCGCCGCTTTTCCACGATTTCCCGAAGCAGGATCGGAAGCACGGCGTATCCGCCGCCGAACGCGATGCTGCCGATCCAGAAAAACGTCCGTAACAATTCCCAGTATTCTTTCATGCGCACACTCCCAAAGCTTCAGTTCTCCTTTGGTTTCGCGCAGGCCTTAATCTTTTCCTGCCAGTTTAATATTTGACGAACCGGGGTATACTGTATAAGACGGAGGTGTGGCGATATGGATCGTTATCGCGTGGAAGGAATGACTTGCGCGGCCTGCAGCGCGCATGTGGACAAGGCGGTCCGCAAATTGCCGTTTGTGGACGACGTGCAGGTGGATTTGCTTGGCGGCTCGATGCGCGTGCAAACGAAAGACGGCAAGCCGCATGAACAGGAAATCCTGGACGCTGTGGATCACGCGGGCTACCATGCGATATCCGGCCAGCCGGCTGCGCTCAAACAACCCGTGCAGATAAAAAAAGAACCCATGCGCGTCCGTTTCTGGACGTCGCTTGTCTTCCTTATCCCGCTGATGGGTATCGGCATGGGGCAGATGCTCGGCTTGCCGATGCCCGCTTTCCTGCGGATGGACGAATACCCGCTGACCAACGCGCTGATTCAATTCCTGCTGACCGCGCCGGTGCTCTTTGTCAACCGCGCGTACTTTATTTCCGGCTTCAGGCTTTTCATCCGGCACGCGCCGAATATGGACAGCCTCATCGCCGTCGGCAGCGGCGCGGCAACCCTGTACGGTTTCGTGGTTCTATTGCAGATGTCGATGGCGCAGGGCGTGCGCGTGCATGCGCTTGCGGAAAACCTGTATTTTGAGTCCGCCGTGACGATTCTGACCCTCGTCACCCTCGGCCGCTGGCTGGAAGCCCGCGCCAAGGGCCGCACCACCGACGCCATCAAAAAACTGATGGCGCTGGCGCCTGATACGGTGAGCGTGATCCGCGACGGGCAGGAAAGCATCATCCCCCTCGAACAGGTGCGGCGTGGCGACGTGCTGCGCATCCGTCCCGGCGAGCGCATCCCTGTGGACGGCGTTCTGCTGGACGGGGATATTGCCGTAGACCAGTCGCACATCACGGGTGAAAGCCTGCCGGTGGATAAGCATAAGGGCGATACGCTGATCGCCGGAAGCCTCAACCCCGCGTCCGCCTTCCGTATGGAAGCGACGCGTGTGGGGGAGGATACGACGCTTTCAAAGATCATCCGGCTGGTGTCCGAGGCGGGCGCGAGCAAAGCGCCCATCGCCAAACTGGCCGACCAGATCAGCGGCGTGTTTGTGCCTGTTGTGATGGGCATCGCCGCGTTGACCTTTACGATCTGGATGGTCGCGGGGGAAGGATTTTCCTTCGCGCTGAGCGCGGCGATTACCGTGCTGGTCATCTCCTGCCCGTGCGCATTGGGGCTTGCCACGCCCGTCGCCGTCATGGTGGGTACGGGGGTCGGCGCGCTGCACGGGCTGCTTTTCCGTAATGGCGAAGCCCTGGAAACGCTGCACCGTGTGCGCAGCATCGTGTTTGACAAAACCGGCACGCTGACCGAGGGCCGGATGACCGTACAGAGGGTCGTGCCCGTGAAAGGCATAACTGAGCGGGAACTGCTGCAAACCGCCGTATCGCTGGAAGCCGGAAGCGAACACCCGCTGGCGAAGGCCGTCGTGGCCTACGGCGGCCGGCAGGATATTTTAGCTTCCGACGTGGAGCAATTGAAAGCCGCGGCGGGCTTCGGATTGTCCGCCATCATTGAGGGCGGACCCACGCTGGCGGGCAAGCCCGAATGGCTTGAGAAGAACGGCGTATCGCTTGCATCGCATCAGGCGGAAATCAAGGAGATCGGTGCGCAGGGCGTATCGGTGCTGTGCTTTGCCAAAGGCAAAAAGCTGCTCGGGTTCATCGGCGTCGCCGATACCATCAAGCCCGACGCCGCCCAGGCCGTGCGGATGCTCAAGGCCTTGCGCGTGAAGCCCTACCTTCTTACGGGCGACCAGCGGGCAGCCGCCATGGGCATCGCGCGGCAGGCGGGCATCGAGGACGTTCTGGCCGAGGTGCTGCCCGCCGATAAAGCCGGGCAAGTCCAAAAGCTGCAGGCGGAGGGCGGCACGGTGGCGATGGTCGGCGACGGCATCAACGACGCGCCCGCATTGAAGCAGGCCGACGTGGGCCTGGCGATGGGCACGGGTACCGATATCGCCATCGAAACCGCCGACGTTATCCTCTCCAGCCGCGAACTCATCACGGTACCCCGGGCCATCCGCTTAAGCCGGGCGGTGATCCGCAACATCAGGCAAAACCTGTTCTGGGCGTTTTTTTACAACGTGATCGGCATCCCGATCGCCGCTGGCGTGCTGTACCCGTTCTTCGGGATCACACTAAGCCCGATGATCGCCGCCGCGGCTATGAGCCTGAGCTCCGTGAGCGTCGTGACCAACGCCCTCAGACTGAAACGGTTCAGAACCGACGAAAAGAAGGAGGTACCTGCTATGAAAAAACTGACGATGCACATCGAAGGCATGAGTTGCAGCCACTGCAAAATGGCCGTGGAAAAGGCGCTGCAGGGCGTATTCGGCGTTTCCGGGGCGGAAGTCAATCTGCAAAAAAAGACCGCCGAAGTGACCGCGCTGGCAACCGTTACCAATGATGAACTCACCAAAGCCGTGGAAGAAGCGGGGTACACCGTCAATCGCATTTCTTGACTTCCCCGGTCTTTTCCCCCTATACTTACCGTATAAAGGCACAGAGAGGATGTGAAGCCCATGGAGAGCAAGTCCCCTTTGGACCGGTTGGTACAGTATGCGGATGACAATGAACAAGCCTTGATTCGCAACGCGATGATCGATAAGGAGCTTTACAAAAAACATGGCGTGATGCGCGGCCTGCGCGATGAAAACGGCAAGGGCGTCCTGGCGGGATTGACGAACATCTCCGAGATCCAGGCCAGAGAAGAGGTGAACGGCGAAGCAAGGCCGACGGGCGGCCGTTTGTGGTACAGGGGTTATGATATCAATGAGCTGGTCAATGGCGCAATCGCCGAATCCCGCTTCGGTTTTGAAGAAATCACCTACCTGCTCCTGTTCGGCGAGCTTCCCGACGGGGCAAAGCTTGCTGGATTCACCGATTTGATGGCGGCCAACCGCTTATTGCCGACGAACTTTGTGCGCGACGTGGTGATGAAAGCGCCCAGCGCGGACATGATGAACTCCCTGAGCCGCAGCGTGCTGACGCTTGCGAGCTACGATAATAACACAACCGACCTTTCGGTGAGCAATACCCTTCGCCAATGCCTGCGGCTCATCGCGGTCTTCCCGCTGCTGGCTGTATACGGCTACCACGCCTTCAATCATTACGAACAGGACCAGAGCCTGTACATTCACCGCCCCGACCCGTCCCTTTCGGCGGCGGAAAACCTGCTGCATATGTTGAGACCCGACATGCGGTACACCGCGCTGGAGGCGCGGGTGCTCGATCTGGCGCTGATTTTGCACATGGAGCACGGCGGCGGTAACAATTCCTCCTTTACCACCCATGTGGTGACCTCGTCGGGCACCGATACCTACTCGGCGGTCGCCGCGGCGCTTGCCAGCCTCAAAGGTCCCAAGCACGGCGGCGCGAACATCAAAGTGGTGCAGATGATGGAGGATCTGAAAAAGAACGTAACCGACACCAAAGACGAGGAAGCGGTGGAAACCTATCTGGTAAAACTGCTGCATCGGGAAGCGTTTGATCAGAAAGGTTTGATCTACGGCATCGGTCACGCGGTCTACTCCGTCAGCGATCCGCGCGCGCTGGTATTCAAACGATTTGTGGAAGAGCTGTGTAACGAAAAGTGCCACCGGGAGGAGTACACACTGTATTCCATGGTGGAGCGCCTCGCCCCGGTCGTCATCAGCCGTGAGCGCCGCATCTACAAGGGCGTCAGCGCGAACGTGGACTTTTTCAGCGGTCTGGTGTACTCCATGCTCGGCATCCCCGTGGAGATGTTCACGCCGATCTTCGCCATCGCGCGAATCGTCGGCTGGAGCGCGCACCGTATGGAAGAGCTGATTAACATGGACAAGATCATCCGCCCGGCCTATATGGCCGTGTTCCCCCGGCGGGAGTATACGGCGCTGGACAAACGATAAATACCGCGTGCAAATAAAAACCGTTCCGCAATCGCGGAACGGCCAGCCTGTCGAAAAAGCCTCACTTTCTTTGTCGCCTGCGCGATGGCGTGTGCATCACTTACAAACGAGTAAGCTCAACACGCGCCACGCTTGGCTTCGCGAAATCAAGGCCTTTTGAACAGGCTGTCAGAGTGTCTGCAAAACGATATTTTTTGACACTCTGACCGTTCAGCAATCGCGGAACGGCTTTTGTTATCTTAGCGCCCGCCTTTTCTTTCTGCGGCGCATCTGCGGTTTCTGCATGTCTTTCGTTTTGCCCTTCAGGCTGAACAGCTCGTCGCGCAGCTTGGCGGCTTTCTCAAAGTCGAGGTCCTTGGCGGCGGAGAGCATCTGATCCTCGAGGCTTTTCAACAGCTCTTCGCGCTCTTCCTCGGTGATGCTTTCCTCGGAATTGACGGCGAAGGCGTTTGTAATCCGGATCAGCGCCTGCACCGTGGACTGCACGCTTTGCGGCGTGATGCCGTGCATCTGATTGTACGCTTCCTGCAATGCGCGGCGGCGGTTGGTTTCGTTCACGGCGCGGATCATGCTGTCGGTCAGCTGATCGCCGTAGAGGATCACGCGGCCGTTTAAATTGCGCGCGGCGCGCCCGATGGTCTGCACAAGAGAGGTTTCGCTGCGCAGGAAGCCTTCCTTGTCTGCGTCGAGGATAGCGACGAGGCTGACCTCCGGCATGTCCAGCCCTTCGCGCAGGAGGTTGATGCCCACCAGCACGTCAAACACGCCCAGGCGCAGGTCGCGGATCAGCTCGGAACGCTCCATGGTTTGGATGTCCGAGTGCAGGTAACGCACGCGGATGCCCACGCCCCGCAGGTATTCGGTCAGGCTTTCCGCCATCCGCTTGGTGAGCGTGGTCACCAGCACGCGCTCGCCCCGGTCCACCGTTTTGTGTATCTCGCCGATCAGGTCGTCCACCTGACCGGTGGCTTTGCGCAGCACGACCAGCGGGTCCAAAAGCCCCGTGGGGCGGATGATCTGCTCCACAATGTTCTGGGAAATCGCCTGCTCGTATTCCGCGGGCGTGGCGCTGACGTAAAGGGTCTGGTTTTGGAGCTTGCGGAACTCGTCAAAGACCAGCGGGCGGTTGTCAAACGCCGACGGCAGGCGGAAGCCGTAGTCCACCAGCGATTTCTTGCGCGCCCGGTCGCCGTTGTACATGCCGCGGATCTGCGGGATGGTCACATGGCATTCGTC
>JBDRTL010000352.1:0-2246 GCA_043824045.1 Bacillota bacterium | reverse complement strand
TTTGCTTTTTCATTCTGCTTACGCGTTCGCCGCGCCGACCACAAACAGGATGATTGCACCGGCCGCGGCCAGCACGCCAAAGACCAGGCAGGTGACGACGGTCGCTTTGTCGCCGGGTTCCTTGCTGCCCGTGAACATCTTAAGCTTCTGCTTGACGAACTTCATCAGGCTCTGGGGCTTGAACAGGCCGATGCCAAAGCACAGCAGCGCGTAGACGGCGCAGGCGGCGCCTCCGACCAGATATCCGGTTTCCATACGATACCCTCCTTTTTTTGAAAGTGTTCAGCAGGTTATTCCCTACTGCAGAGACTTGCGGATGCGTTTGAGGCACAGCAGAAACACGCCCGCCGAGAGAGCCAGGATGATCGCGGCGTACAGCAGCGTGCTTCCCCACCGCGCCGTGCCCTGGATGATTTCCGTGATGCCGCGGTACGCCCAGTAAAACGGGCTCCACATCACGGCGGCGTGCCATGCGGGATCGGTCAGCTCGTACACCAGCACCGAGGCGATCATCGGCAGCATCAGCATTTTCACGCTGCCGGACGCTTCGATATAGTCCGACGAGGCAAGTCCGATCACAAACGCGACGATGATGGAGATCATGGCGGTGGACACAATCATGAGCAGTATCTGCGCCCAGTTGATCTCCGTGATCCCGAGGATCAACAGCGCGCTGACCGAGGAGATCAGAAGCGCGGTCACCCCGATCAGGCTTTTGGAGATCACGTACAGCCATTGCGGCATGGGCGTTACGTTGGCCGCCTTGATGGTCTGGTCGTTCTTCTCGTCCACCAGCCCCAGCGAGATCAGCATGGCGGTGAACACGCTGATCATCAGAAGCATCGATATCGACAGCGCCCGCTTGAGCGGCGAGGTTTCATCGCGGAAGGAGAGGAAGCCGAAGCCGCCGCTCTCCGCTTCGCCCGTTGTGCCAACCTCCGCCATGGCAACCAGCAGTTTGGCCATGGAGAGGGTTGTTTCGGTTTCGTTGCCCTGCCGCACGATCACGGGGCCGCTATTGCCGGGGATCAGCCCGATCACCTCGTCGCGGCGCAGCACGCGCTCGCGCACGGCGGCGGCGCCGTCCAGCGTTTCCACGCTGGCATATCCGGCCAGCGTATCCGCGTAGCTTGGCGAAAGCTCCGCATCGACCGCGAGGTTCACGGTCGTTTCGGTGATTCCCGGAGACATCCACGAAATGATCAGCGCGACGATCAGCGGGGCGATCACCACCAGCAGCGCCAGCGGGTCTTTCAGCGCAATTTTCAGGTCGCGCCGCAATACGCTCATTGCTTTTCGCATCTCTCACACCCCCAAAATCTTGCGGTAGCGCCGCTCAGATAACCAGAGGAGCAGGCCGGACAGCGCGATCATCCCGCCGCACACCAGCAGCACATACGAAACGTCCGGGCTGGGCAGCAAAGTTTCCTTCACGGCCTGCAGCATGGGATACGTCGGCATCAGCCTGATCCAAAGCGGGGAAAAGCCGGGAATGACATAGGACATCGCCGGCAGCAAAAGCAGCATCAGCATCAGGAAAATCAGTCCGAACGCCGATTTCACCTCCGCAAAGAACGACGCGAGCCACAGCCCGATCATGCACGACAAAACGGACACCAGCGCGGCCGTGGGAATGAACAGCAAATAGTTGGGCTGCGACCCCATGATGGGAACCGTGACCACCAAAGAGGAAGCCAGCGAGGTGGTCAGCACCACGAGCACCTTAGATAACAGGTAGCTGCGGGTGTGCATGGGCGTCAGCGATATGGCGCGGATCAGGCCGGAGGATTTATCGATAATCAGGTAGGCGAGCACCGCCAGCATGCCCATCAGCCCGTTCATGATGACGACGGCCATCGGCATAAAGCTTTGGCGGTTGTTGAGCACGTTTTCCGCGCCGAGGGTTTCCACCTGCAGGCTGTCCATGGCCTTGAGCAGGGCGGGCGTGTCGCCCGCGCCCATCACGGCGGCAATCAGGTTTTGATACCGTTCGCTTTCCGCGCCGAAAAGCAGGAGCCGGTACTGCGGCAAACCGTCCGCATCCGGCCGGATGACGGTGGCGTACCACTTTTCAGCCTTGGCCACGCGGATGAGATCGTCCATGCTCCGCGCGATATAGAGGGTCTTTTCATGCGCGCCCGTGGCGGCGTTGTAATAGTTCCAGGTCTCCAGTTCCAGGGTCTTTTTCTCGGGAAAGGACGTTTCGAACTTCTCGCCGGTCTGCTCGTCGTAATACGTGATATCCG
>JBDRTL010000351.1:0-5178 GCA_043824045.1 Bacillota bacterium | reverse complement strand
TGCTTGCCAAGGAAGGCAAGGAAGTGGTCGCCAAGTTCGGCGAAAACAAGATTGTCATCCCGCCCAGCAAACTGTCGAAATTCGCGGATGAGAACCACGTCGGCAAAGAAGTGATCATGGGCATTCGTCCTGAGAACATCCACGACGAAGACGTGTTCGTGCAGTCCGCCCCCACCTCCGTCATCAACACCGACGTGGAAGTCACCGAGCTGATGGGTTCGGAAACATACCTCTACCTGACCACCACCGGCAAGGAAGGCAATATCATTGCCCGCGTCAATCCACGCACCACCAGCCGCGCAGGCCAGTCGATCCAGGTAGCGTTCGACGTCAACCACCTGCATTTCTTCGACAAGGAAACCGAAGAAACGCTGCTTACGCGCTAAGCGAATTCGAATGTTTCCCCTGCCTGCAACAGGCAGGGGATTTTTAGTATCGAAAGAAAGAGAAACCCGGGGGGCATGAACCATGAGCGTATCCATTTCGTATACCAAAGACCGCAGGCTGACCATTTCCGGCATTCAATGCGATTGCGGGCTAAACCACCGGCTGCCGTCGCAGGATATTTTCGTCGGCAGCGGCATTGTAAAAAACACGCCCGCGTATATCAAGAAGCGCGGACTGGGCACGCGCTGCGTGCTGGTGGCCGACCAGAACACCTTTCCGCTTGCGGGCAAGGCGCTTGCCGATAACCTCGAGAGCGAGGGCTTTTCCGTCGTCCGCTGCGTGATTACCCGCGGCGGTGTGATGGACCCGGACGAGCGCGCGTGCGGCGAGGTGCTGCTCTCCATCCAGCCGGAGACCGAGTTTCTGGTCGCGGTCGGCTCCGGCAGCATTATGGACACGGTGCGCGTCAACGCCATGCGCTGCAAGCTGCCGTTTGTGAGTGTCGGCACCGCGCCCTCAATGGACGGGTATACCTCCGTGGTCGCGCCGCTTTTACTCAGGCATGTGAAAATCCACCGCGCGGGCGTGTGTCCGGAAATCATCGTTTGCGATACGGACATCCTGCGCACCGCGCCCATCGCCATGGTATGCTCCGGCGTAGGCGACGTGCTGGGCAAGTATATCGCCAAAGCGGACTGGATGATCGGCAGCATCATCAACGGGGAAACCTATTGCGGCGTGTGCGGCGAGATTGTCACCCAGGCGATTGAAAAGCTGTTCGCTCATGTGGAAGCCATCCGTGACCGCACCGGGGAGGGCATCCGGATTCTGACCGAAGCGTTGCTGCTTTCGGGTGTGACGATCATGATCGTCGGGCATACGCGCGCCGTGGCCTCCGTGGAGCACAACATCGCGCATTACTGGGAAATGATGCAGCTCATCCACGGCCATCACCCGCCAGCGCACGGCGCGTCCGTCGGCGTGGCGACGCTTTTAGCCTGGCCCATGTATACGCGCTTTGCCAATGAAGATCTATCCGGGATCGACATAGAGGCCGTCAAATTGAAGCGCATCACCCGCGAAGAACGCGAACAATGGATGCTCCGTGCTTTCGAGGCGGAAGCGGCAGGGAGCATCATGCGCGACAACCCCGAGGATTTCCTCACATGGGACGAGCAGCTGCGCCGCATCCAAACCGCGCAGAAAAGACAGCAGGACATCCGCAATGCAATCGCCCTGATGCCGCCGCTTGAAACCATTCTCGCCGCCATGCGAAAACTCGGCGCGCTCACGACACCCGCCGAGTGCGGCATTGATGAAAAACTCTTAAACCTCTCCATGCGCTGCGCCAAGGATTACCGTTCGCGCTATACCCTGTTCAAGCTCATCGCGGAATGCGGGCTGGAGGAAAAATACCTCTCTGATTATCCTCTTCATTGAGCTTGATGGATTTATCAGCTCGTTCAAAAAGCTTGAGGTGCTAGGAAGCAAGGGTAACAGGAGGCTGAGCTTACTCGTTTGTAAGTGATGCCGACTGCCACCCGAAGCTGACAACGCAGATCGGGTTTTTTCAACGGGCTGAATTACAGCGTCACGCCTGTTTTAAAGATCGCGATGCCGCGGTAATCGTTGATTTCGTTTCTGGCGGGTTTGCCGCTTGCGATGTCGAGGACGAGGTCCGTCAGTTCGTCGGTGAGCTGTTCTATGGTATGGGTGGCTAAAAGCCTTCCGGCGTCGAAGTCGATCCAGTTTTTCTTGCGTTTGGCGAGGCCGGAATTGCTGGCGATCTTCAAAGTCGGCACCGGCGCGCCAAACGGCGTGCCGCGGCCCGTGGAAAACAGCACGATCTGCGCGCCCGCGGCCGCAAGCGCTGTGGCGGACACCAGATCGTTTCCCGGCGCGCTCAACAGGTTGAGCCCGCTTTTTTGGACGCGCCCGGCATAGGGCAGCACGTCGCGCACAACGGCGGAGCCGCTTTTCTGCGTGCAGCCCAGCGATTTATCCTCCAGCGTGGAAATCCCGCCCTGCTTGTTGCCGGGCGAGGGATTTTCGTAAATCGGCTGGCTGTGCTCCTCGTAATAGCGCTTGAAGATGTTGATCATCCCCACGGTATCCTGAAACACCGCTTCGGTCTCGCAGCGGTTCATCAAAAGCGTTTCCGCGCCGAACATCTCCGGCACCTCGGTAAGAATGGCGGCGCCGCCCATCGAGACCAGCCTGTCCGAAAACCGCCCGATCAGCGGGTTGGCGGTGATGCCCGAAAGCCCGTCTGATCCGCCGCATTTGAGCCCCACGACCAGCTGTTCCGCGCCGACCGGCTCGCGTTTGTCCTTTTGCATCTCCGCCGCAAGCTCGGTCAGCATCCGCATGCCGGTTAAAAGCTCGTCGTCGGTTTCCTGCGCAACCAGAAAGCGCACGCGCTTTCTATCGTACGGCGGCATGTGCTTTTTGATCTCTTCCACGCCGCTGTTTTCGCACCCGAGCCCCAGCACCAGCACGCCGCCGGCATTGGGGTGCGCGGCAAGGTCCGCCAGAATCCGCTGTGTGGTCTCCTGGTCGTCCCCCATCTGCGAACATCCGTAGGGATGCTCAAACGCGCTCACACCCTCCACCGAACCGCCGACCAGCGCCTGCGCGCGCTGCCGCAGGGTACGCGCGACGTCGTTGACGCAGCCGACAGTGGGGATGATCCACAACTCGTTGCGCACGCCCGCGCGCCCGTACTTCCGCTTGTAGCCCATAAACGTCCGCGCGGGTATGCTGTGCATGGTCAGCGGCGCGGGCGTGTACGCGTACGCGATTTCGCCCGCGAGCCGGGTGCGCAGATTCGGGGTATGCACGTGCTCGCCCGCCCGGATATCGCGCGTCGCCGCCCCGATGGGCAGCCCGTACTTCAAGACCGGCTCCCCGTCCGCGATCGGCCGGATGGCGATCTTGTGCCCCGCGGGAATGTCGTCTATCAGCCTGACGCCTATTTCCTTGATGGTTTCCCCCCGGCGCAGCGGCTGCAGCGCAACCACGACGTTGTCGTCCGGGTGAATCAGAATGATCTGTTTCATGTGCATCCTCTCGCGCCAAAAAGCGGCTTACGTGTAACTGGTTTCACTTCTTAGACCATCATACCCGACCTCTGCGCATACGTCAATGGATTCCCTGTGCGTATAGCTTCCAATTTATATGCCGTCACGGAATAGCTTGCATTTTTTTAGAATTATCTTATAATAGGCAGAGAACATAGGTAAGTGTTTACATGCCGCGCCGCGCTCACTTGCCGTGAGGAGTGTTTGTATGAAACCGTTCATGGACAAGGATTTCCTGCTCACCACCGAGACCGCGAGGCGGCTTTTTCATGAAGCGGCGGACGGCTGCCCGATCCTCGATTATCACTGCCACATCAACCCGCGCGAGATTTTTGAGGACAGGCGGTATGAAAACATCACCCAGGTCTGGCTCGGCGGCGATCACTACAAGTGGCGGCTGATGCGCTGCGCGGGCGTGCAGGAAAAATATATCACGGGCAGCGCATCTGATTACGAGAAGTTCCAAAAGTTCGCCGAGGTGCTGTCCAAGTCCATCGGCAATCCGCTGTACCACTGGAGCCATCTGGAGCTGCGGCGGTATTTCGGCTATACGGGAACGCTGAGCATAAAGACCGCCGGTGAGGTGTGGGCGCTGGCGAACCAAAAGCTGCAAAGCGAAGGGTATTCCGTGCGCGGGCTGATCCGCCAGAGCAACGTGGAGCTGATCTGCACCACCGACGACCCGCTGGACAGCCTGGAATGGCATCAAAAGCTTGCCGCGGACAAGAGCCTCCAAACAAAGGTGCTGCCCGCCTGGCGGCCGGACAAGGCGATGAACATCGAAAAACCCGGGTTCGCTGAATATCTGCAAAAGCTCGGCGAAGCCGCCGCTGTGCAGATCGCCTCTTTTGAAAGCCTGAAAGCCGCCCTGCGCGCGCGGCTTTCATACTTTGATCAAAACCGCTGCTCGCTAAGCGACCACGCCTTGGATTACGCGATGTACGCGCCCGCTTCCGATGCGGAGATCGAGCGGATATTTTCAGACAAGCTCGCGGGCAAGCCCCTGCGCGAACAGGATGTGCTGAAGTTCAAGACCGTGTTCCTGCTGTTCGCCGCCGGGGAATACCGGCGCAGGGGCTGGGTGATGCAGCTGCATTACGGCTGCCGCCGCAACAATAACCCGACAGCGCTCCAAGCCCTCGGCCCCGATACGGGCTACGACGCGATCGATACCTATACGCCGTCCGCGCAGCTCGCGGCGCTGCTAGGCGCGATGGAGCAGGCATGCGGCCTGCCCAAAACCATCCTCTACAGCTTAAGCCCCGGCGATAACGCCGCCATCGACAGCGTATGCGGCTGCTTCCAGACCGACGAGGCCGTCGGCAAGCTCCAGCACGGCTCCGCCTGGTGGTTCAACGATCACTTTGCGGGCATGACCGCGCAGCTGACCTCGCTTGCCAACCTGGGCTATCTGGCGGGGTTCATCGGCATGCTGACCGACAGCCGCAGTTTCCTGAGCTATCCGCGCCACGAGTACTTCCGCCGAATCCTCTGCCGCCTGCTTGGCGAATGGGTGGAGGACGGCCGCTATCCCGATGATTTCGGCACGCTCTCCCAAATCGTCCGCGGTGTCTGCTGCGAAAACGCGAGGGCGTACTTCGCGTTCCGGTAACATCTATAGCAATCCTTTCATCCTCCGTCTTCGGCCGCGCAACGCGCGGCCTCAGACCATTGACAAACTATGTTTGGCAACGGGATGACAGCTTGTTCA
>JBDRTL010000350.1:0-5211 GCA_043824045.1 Bacillota bacterium | reverse complement strand
AAATAGGAGGAAGCATGCGGCAGGGGTTTGCAAAGATCGGCTATACGGGCAGCGCCTACTTCATCGCGGATATCGCCGCCAACCACGACGGCGACATACGCCGCGCCTTCAAGCTGATCGAGCTCGCCAAAGAAGCGGGCGCGGACGCGGCCAAGTTTCAAAATTTCACCGCCGAGCGCATCGTCAGCCGCAGGGGCTTTGATACCATGCCCAAAGCCGCGCACCAGGCCGCGTGGACCAAGTCGGTCTACGAGGTGTACAAAGACGCGAGCATCGACCAGAGCTGGACGCGCCGCCTGAAAGAAAAGTGCGGCGAAGTCGGCATCGCGTACCTGACCAGCGCGTACGATCCCGCGTCCGTCGACGCGGTCGACCCGTATCTAGACGCGTACAAGATCGGCAGCGGGGACATCACCTGGCCGTTCATTTTGGAATATATCGCCAAAAAGGGCAAGCCGGTGCTGCTGGCGACCGGCGCGTCGGACATCGCCGACGTGGCGCGCGCGTACAATATCCTCCGCCCGCTGTGCAATGATATCTGCCTGATGCAGTGCAACACCAACTACACGGCCTCGGAAGACAATTTCCGCTATATCAACCTGCGTGTTTTGAACACCTACAGGGTGATGTTCCCCGATTGCGTATTGGGGCTGTCCGACCATACCTTCGGGCACGCGACGGTGCTGGGCGCGCTGGCGCTTGGCGCGAAGATATTTGAAAAGCACTTCACCGACGACAACGGCCGCGCAGGCCCCGACCACCGCTTTTCCATGAACCCGGCGACATGGAAAGAGATGGTTACCGCCGCCAAGCAGCTGGAGCAGGCGCTGGGCGACGGCGTGAAGCGCATTGAGGACAACGAAATCCAGTCCGCCGTGGTGCAGCGCCGGGCGCTGTACTTAACGCGCGGCATGCGCGCGGGCGAGGCGATCCGCGCCGAGGATTTAAAGGCCGTCCGCCCCATCCGCGAGGGCGCGGTTCCCCCGTACCGGGAGGATGAAGTGATCGGGAAAACGCTCAGGCAGGACATGCAGGCGGACAGCTTCCTGCGCTTGGAGGACATACGATGATAAGCGGAACACTGGTCAACCTCACGCCGCTGGAGCAGGAGGATCTGGAACCGCTCCGGCTTTGGCGCAACAACCCAGAATTCCGGAAATACTTCCGCGAATACCGCGAGATCAGCAAGGATATGCAGCGGCAGTGGTACCAGCAGAAGGTGCTAAGCGACCCCGGCACGCTGATGTTCGCCATCCGCGGCGCGAAGACCGGCGAACTGCTTGGCTGCTGCGGGCTTTGCTATATCAACTGGATTCACAGAAACGCCGATCTGTCGCTGTATATCGGCTGGCGGAACGCGTACATCGACGATATCGGGTACGCCGAGGAAAGCTGCCGGCTTTTGTTTGCCTACGGGTTTAAAGAACTGGGGCTTGAAAAGATCTGGACGGAAATCTACGCGTTTGACGCGCCCAAGCACGCGCTGTACCAAAAGCTCGGCTTTCAGCAGGATGGGCTTCTGCGCAGACAGTACCAATACGACGGACGGTGGTGGGATTCCCGCATCCTGTCGCTTCTGAGAGACGAATTTCCGGCGCAAACATAACCGCAAACTCCGCCAAGGGGCAAGTGCTTACGCAAACCCGGATATTCGATGAAATCAACCGATTCTGCCTCAAGTGCACGCTGCGCGGCGGATACCGCCGTTCAAACGAAACAGCTGCCGATTTCCTGCGTACGCGTAAACCTCTGATTACGGATTGGATAAGCAGCCGCGGCGAATGCAAAAGCCGCCTGCCGTATCCCGGCTTGCTGCCCGCCGCGATCAAACGGCCCTGTTTGGACACGAATTCTCGCCGTCGTCCGCGCAGCCTATTGACATCTCCGGGGATTGGAGTATAATCATCATCGAAGGTCAAAGATAGTCTAACATAACGCCGAGACCTTTTGTTGAAGGAGGAGGGGCATATGAATTTACAGCAGTTTACGGAGAAAAGCCGGGCGGCGCTCAGCGACGCGCAGCAGATATCGGTAGAATATCAAAATCAGGAGGTCAATCAGGAGCATCTGGCGGCCTCCCTGTTTCAGGATTCCCAGGGGTTGATTCCGCAGCTTTTGCTTAAGATGGGCAAGGACGCGGGTACGCTGCAGGCGCGCATCGCGACGCTGATTTCGCGCATCCCCAAGGTGACGGGCGGCGGGCGCGAGATGAACAAAATCTATATCCACAACGATTTGGACCGCGCCATCACCGCCGCGCATGAAGCCGCGCAGCAGATGAAGGACGAGTACATCAGCGTGGAGCATTTGTTCCTCGGCCTGTTGAAGAAGCCCTCCCCCTCCATGAAACAGCTCTGGAAGGACATGGGGATCGACGAGCAGGGCTTCCTGGCCGCGCTGCAGACTGTGCGCGGCAACACGCGCGTGACCAGCGAAACCCCCGAGGACACCTACGACGTGCTTGCCAAATACGGGCAGGACCTGGTGGAACTCGCGCGCAACCAGAAGCTCGACCCCGTGATCGGGCGCGACAACGAAATCCGCAGCGTCATCCGCATACTATCCCGCAAAACCAAGAACAATCCCGTGCTCATCGGCGAGCCGGGCGTGGGCAAAACCGCCATCGCCGAAGGGCTTGCCATCCGCATCGTGCGCGGCGACGTGCCCGAGGGCCTGCGCGACCGCAAGGTATTCTCGCTGGATATGGGCGCGCTGATCGCGGGCGCGAAGTACCGCGGCGAGTTTGAAGAACGGCTGAAGGCGGTGCTTTCCGAGATCAAGAAATCCGAGGGCAGAATCCTGCTCTTCATCGACGAGCTGCATAACATCGTGGGCGCGGGCCGCACCGAAGGCAGCATGGACGCGGGCAACCTGCTAAAGCCCATGCTCGCGCGCGGCGAGCTGCACCTGATCGGCGCGACCACGCTGGACGAGTACCGCAAGTACATCGAAAAGGACGCGGCGCTGGAGCGACGGTTCCAGCCCGTGATGGTGAACGAACCCACGATGGAGGACACGATCTCCATCCTGCGCGGGCTCAAAGAGCGCTACGAGGTGTTCCATGGCGTGCAGATCACCGACGCGGCGCTGGTGGCGGCGGCAAAGCTCTCCAACCGCTATATTTCGGACCGCTTCCTGCCGGACAAGGCGATCGACCTCGTGGACGAGGCCTGCGCGATGATCCGCACCGAGATCGACAGCCTGCCAGCGGAGCTGGACGAGAAGCAGCGGCGCATCATGCAGCTTGAAATCGAGCTGACCAGCCTGAAAAAGGAAAAGGACGAGCCCAGCCTGATGCGCGCTGATATGCTGGAGCAGGAGCTTTCGGATCTGCGGGAGGAGTTTTCTGCGATGAAAGCGCGCTGGGAGAACGAAAAGGCCGATATCGTGAAGGTGCAAAAGCTCCGCGAGGAGATTGAGGCGGTGAACGCCGAAATCCAGAAGGCGCAGCGGGTATACGACCTGAACAAGGCCGCCGAGCTGCAGTACGGCAAGCTTCCGCAGCTGCAGAACCAGCTAAAGGAGCAGGAACGGCTCGCCGAGCAGGGCAAGGGCGAAGATTCCTTGCTGCGCGACAAGGTGACCGAGGACGAAATCGGCCGCATCGTCAGCCGCTGGACAGGCATCCCCGTCACGCGCCTGAAGGAGAGTGACCGCGAAAAGCTGTTAAAGCTACCCGACGAGCTGCATCAGCGCGTCGTAGGCCAGGACGAGGCGGTGCAGACCGTGTCCGAAGCCATATTGCGCAGCCGCGCGGGCATCGCCGACGAAAACCGGCCCATCGGCTCGTTCCTGTTCCTGGGCCCCACGGGTGTGGGCAAGACGGAGCTTGCCAAGGCGCTCGCGCAGAGCCTGTTTGACGACGAAAAGAACATGGTGCGCATCGACATGAGCGAGTACATGGAGAAGTTCTCCGTCAGCCGCCTGATCGGCGCGCCTCCCGGATACGTGGGATACGACGAGGGCGGCCAGCTGACCGAGGCCGTGCGCCGCAAGCCTTACAGCGTGGTGCTTTTGGACGAGATCGAAAAGGCGCACCCCGAAGTGTTCAACATCCTTTTGCAGGTGCTCGACGACGGGCGTATCACCGACAGCCAGGGCCGTACGGTGGATTTCAAGAACACCATCATCATCATGACCTCCAACATCGGCTCCCATATCATCCAGGAGAACCTGGAAAAGGTAAATAAAAACAACCGGGAGGAGATCCTCGACAACATCCGAAAACAGGTGTTCAACCTGCTAAAAAAGAGTATCCGTCCTGAGTTCCTGAACCGTGTGGATGAGATCATTATGTTTCAGCCTCTTACCAAAGAGGAGATCAGGGATGTGGTGAACCTGCAACTGGGAATTGTTGAGAAGATGCTGGAAAAGAACAACATCAAATTATCGGCCACAGATAAAGCCATCGACTTCATTGCCAACATCGGATTTGACCCCCAGTATGGAGCCAGGCCGATCAAACGGGTCCTTCAGAAACAGCTCCTGAACGAACTATCTAAAATAATCCTCCAGGATAAAGTCGACAAGGATTCAGAGATCGTAGTCGATGTGAAGGATGGCGGGTTGGTGTTTGAGAACAGGTAGATGCCGGATGACTGGATAACTGGATAACTGGATGCTAGCAATTGCAGACTGTGGGCTGTGGACTGCCAACTGCAGACTGCATACTGCCAACTAATCAGGAAACTCCTCCGACCTCACCAATATCCCATCATCGTAGTACTCCTTCAGGGTTACCTTTCCCTTATCGTCGTAATAGGTCCATGTGCTGTCCTGGCGGCCGTTGGTATAGAAACCTGAAACCAGCAGTTTCCCTGTTACAAAGAAGGTCTGAAGGGAGCCATCTTTTTCATCGTTTTTAAAGGATCCCATTAATTTTAGCGCTCCGTCATCGTAAAACTGTTCCCATTTACCTTCTCTTACTCCTGTAATCCAGGGAATGATCTCCGCGACTCCTTTCCCCGGATAAAAGATCTTTTCAACTCCATGCTTCTTGCCATCTACATAAAACTCCTCGGAAACAAGAGCCCCGTCGTACTCGCTAAAGAACTGCCAGAGGCTGTCACGCTGCTGATTGATGTATTTCCCCTTCGCCATTAGTTTACCATTGGGAAACCAGGAAGAGGTAAGGGCTATTTGTCCATTCTCCGAGATCTGGGATGTGGTCCTGACTTTACCATTCTGGTAGTAATAGGTAAATTTTCCAAA
>JBDRTL010000349.1:0-3042 GCA_043824045.1 Bacillota bacterium | reverse complement strand
CGTTTCGCCGCAAAAAAAGCGGAGCGTAACCGTGCCGCCGCATGCGACCGCTCCGATGGGGCTGCGGTAGTCGGGGGACTGGGAATCGTGGCGGAGCATTAAAGCGCCTCCTTGCCGAAGTGCTTTCGTCATCATATCGTTTCTTACGGGATTTATCAACTGTATCCCCTTTTACCGCTGATCCGGACTGCGCATGAAAAGCCGCATCATAAACGTCGATTCGATTTCCCGCCAGCTTTTCTTGCGCCGGTTTTCCCCAAACGACAGATGACTGCCCATCACCGCGTAGCCCTGCTTCTCGGGCAGCCACTGCGCGGGGAACAGGAAGCGACCCTCTGCGGTCTGGTAAGCGACGAGGCAGTGAAGCAATTCCCGATACCACTTCGTCTCCCGCGCGGCGGGATACCGGGACGCGTGCAGGGCAAAGAACAAAAGCCGGGGCGCGCGGGTTGTTTCCAAATACTCCGCAACGCCCAACCAGCCGGGGTATTTCGGGTCCCAGCCCATGGCGTGATACACGCCGCCGCCCTCCGGCAGGATGCCATAGCCGTCGCCGATGGCGCGGTGGAACGCGTCGGTGGAAATATAACGGATGATATCGCCGATCTTTTGGTCGACGGCTACATCCCGCAGGCGGCACAGCGAGTGCATCCCGACGATATCATATATAAGCGGATAGGCAAACCCGTAGTCCCGCACCAGCGCGGGCTTGATCATTGGTTTGTCCTTCCAGCACCTGGGCACGCCCGTCAGCGCTTTGCGCTCTTCCGCGTTCAGGTATATATCGACGGTATTGCGCATCGCGAAGCGGTGCATTTCGTCCAGGCCCGCCAGCATCACCCCGCGCACGGTTTCGTCCTCGATTTGGGCGAGCGACAGCAGGTTGGACGTGAGGATCGCGCTAAAGTCCCGCCGCTTTTGCGAAAGCCCGGCTGCGGTTTTCATTTTGGCAAGAGTATAGCCCGCCGCGTCTTTAAGTTGCGGCAGGCCGCCGTGCAGCCCCAGCTGCACCGCTTTGAGCATCGCGTTTTCCAGGCAGAAATCAAAGCTGCCATGCTCCATCCATGGATGCTGCGGCGGGGGGCTCGGCGTCAGGTTCCGCAGCCATTGGCCGACTGCTGCGTGGGTAAAAAGCGCGCTCGCGAGGGTCTTTGCGGTTTTAAAATCGTAAAGAAGCTCGCGCGCCGTGCGATAGCGTATCGGCGCGTCAGCATTGTCCATCAGCCAGGCGTCCGTCGACGTTTCCATCCTGTCGCCTGCCGTCAGGGCGTATTCGCGGTTACGCTGTTCCGGTACTCCTTGATCGCGGCGGTAAGCGCTTTGGTGGCCGCCTCCTCGTCCTTGCCGTCGGCGACGAGCGTAATCTCCGAGGTGGGTTTCATGGTTTGGGAAAGCATGCCCAGCATGCTTTTCAGGTTGACAGCCAAGCCCTCCTGTTCCAGCGTCAGGCTGCATTGGTAGTGGCCGCTGATGGTCGCCAGCCGTGCGGCAAGCACTCTTGTAAAGGGCAGAAGCGGCTGAAGATGTATCCGTGTACGGATCATAGAAGTTCCTCCTATTGTTGTCACAGGGGCTTGCCTGTCTTTTCGCGCGCAATTTGGTACAGCCGCCGCATGCGGTTGTTCACGCCGCTTTTGGAGATGGGCGGGTTCATCCGCTGTCCGAGCTCCGCAAGGCTCAGGTCGGGAGATTGCAGGCGCTCGCGCGCAATTTCCTTAAGCACCGGGGGCAGCGCCGTAAATTGATCCGATGCCAGCAGTTGTTCGATCAGCCGTATCTGTTCCGTGCCGGCGTTCATCTGTTTTTGCAGGTTTGCGTAATCGCAGTTCATGGCGCGATTTATGTTGCCCATCACCTGCCGCTTGACCAGCGCGCTTTCCAGCGTCGTCACCGCCTGGTGAGCGCCGGCCGCCGTAAGGATGGTGGCGATTTGCTCGCTCTGCTTCACATAGAGGCTGACGGCCTTCCTGCGCGAGACCTGCTTGACGGGGATATCCAGGCTTTGCAGGCACTTTACGACGCTACGGCGCAGCTTTTCATCCTTGACTGAAAATTCCAGATGATAAGCGTGCTCGGGGCTAACCAGCGTACCGCAGCCAAGGATCGCGCCGCGCAGGAACGCATGGCGGCAGCAGGCGCGGGTCAGCTTCACGCGCGGGATGGTCGATAAAAGCATCGGGGAGGCGCCAAGCGTAACCATGTCAAAGCGCGCAAGAAGCGCGGAGGCCAGGTTGGGGCCGATGGTTAGCACATATTCGCGCGTGCCGCCGAACCTTGCGTGGGTTACGTATTGCAGCTGCGCCGCGATTTCCGTTTCCTTGAGGATAAAGCGGTAAATGCGCCGCGCGATGGCGGGGCTTTCCACGGCGAAGCGCACGCTCAGCCGACCCTGCCCCAGCAGCGAAAGCGATCCCAGGCACAGGTACAGCGCGGTCAGCTCGGCCATACGGCAGCAGGATTTTTCGCACGGTACGCGGCACAGCTCTTCCTTGCAATCGGAGGAAAACGACATACGCTTCCTTTCGCAGAGTTCCAAAACAAACAGCCGATCATCGCCGGGATCCTGATCGACGCGAACATCCTTGTATTATGCCGTTATTGTACGGTACAAAAACCGTTTTCGTCAAGTTGTTTTTGCGGCGCGTTTTTGCTATGATGGGTAAACGAGACAAGAGGAGTGGATGGGGATGCGAAGGATCGGCGCGCTGGAAGCGGGCGGCACCAAGATGGTTCTCGGGATTTTCGACGAGGCGGGCAAGGAGCTTCTGCGGCGCACGATGCCCACGCTCACGCCGGAGGAAACCGTTCCCGCGATGCGGGCGTTTTTGATGGATAACGGCATCGACGCGCTGGGAATAGGCTCGTTCGGGCCGCTGGATCTGGATCCCGCGTCCGCCGCTTACGGGAGCATTACCTCCACGCCGAAGCTGGCCTGGCAGAACTATCCGCTGCTGCGCGCGCTCAAGGGGGATGCGGACATCCCCTGCGCCATCGATACCGACGTCAACGCCGCGGTGCTTGCTGAGGCGGAACTTGGCGCGG
>JBDRTL010000348.1:0-6516 GCA_043824045.1 Bacillota bacterium | reverse complement strand
TATGCAAACGGATACAAAAGAGAAAAAGGCGCTGAACAGGGCATTTCATCGTTTTTTGCCGATTCCCGTCGCGCTGATCCTCCTCTTTTCCGTTCAGATCAGTTACGATTATTTTAATCGCGAAAGACAAAGTATTATGCGCGACCAGCAGGATATCATCATCGATACGATGATCGATTACCGCAACTATATTTCGGAGATGACATCCGTCGTGCGCACCATTGAGGCCGATTATCTGGCGCTTGCCGCTCAAAATGCGCCGGATGAAGACGTGGAAGCGTTGTTTAAAAACAATATGCTGGAGCATCCGGCAATCGACAAACTGCGGATACTGGATGTAAGCGGAATGGAAATCCTGAGGCTCAACCGGGGAACCGGCACGCCTTTTGTGGTCGCCCCTGAAGATCTGCAGGATAAATCTAGCCGCTACTTCTATTTGGAAGCGCGGGTTCTCGGCAGGCATCAGTTCCTGTTTTCCGCGCTGGACCTCAATATAGACAACGGCATCATCGATATTGACCCGGTCACGGATCTGGCAAAACCCACGCTGCGCATCACCTCTCCGCTGGATATTGAAGAACGGCGGGTTGGCTATCTGGTGGTAAATTTCCTGATGAGAGAATATCTGGATCATGTGCGAACCTCCCTGCATCAGGACGGGTGCTCTATTCTCATGCTGAATGAAGACGGCTATTTGTACAATCACGCAGACGACGCAAACAACTTCGGCTTTTGCTACGATTCGCGGTCCGAACAGTATCAGCGGACGATCGATACCCTTTTCCCCGAAATTGAACTGACGAAAGACACCGACTCGTTCGTGCTGGATAATAAAATCATCACGTATACCGCGTTTGAGAGCATCTATGATCGCGCCAAGGATTATTTCCTGGCAGAATCCGCGGCAAAAAAGCTGATCCTCCTGATCTATTACGATCTCAAATCCGTATTTTTCAATGATATAAATTACTCCTATCTCTATCATGTCGTCATGTCCTGGAAAACCCAGCTGCCGATGTATATAAGCATCGCGCTTTTATACCTGCTGGCGCTTCGCCTGATCTTCCTCTACGACCGGACGCGTTTTGTCAATCTATTTTCGGACAATCGCTACGCTAAAAGCACGCTTCGCCAGGCGATCAGGCAATGCCAGTTTATCAACTATTATCAGCCCATTATCAACATTCAGGACGGTACGGTGCTGGGAATTGAAGCGCTGTCTCGCTGGAAGTGCGACGGGCAGATCCTTCTGCCGTCGATGTTCATAGACGAGGTGCTGCATTATCAGCTTGGCCAGATGCTGGACGAGAACAGCTTTATGATCGTACGGGAGGACCGCAAGCTGATGGAGCGGCACCCATGCTTTCAGGATACCTTTATCTCCATCAACTGCTGCCAGCAGACGTTCGACAGCCTGATCAAGGAGCCGCCAAGCACCCTGATCCGCCTGACTGAAGAAGAGAAAAAATACATTGTGCTTGAGCTTCTGGAAGATATCGTGTTTAACAAAGATACGCAGGAGCGGATGCGGGAACTGTACAAGCACAATATCATCTTCGCAATCGACGACTTCGGCACAGGCAATTCCAACGTCGCCTTTATCCGCAGTTTTGAAAACCTGAAGGTCAAGATCGACCGTACCTTCGTGCCCGTGGATACCACCGACGACAAGGAACGGGTTATCATCGAAGCCTTTGTCAAGATGTTTATCGACCAGGGGCTCAAGCTGATCGTGGAAGGCGTGGAAACGAGGGAACAATGCCGGTATCTGAAAAAGCTCGGCGTCTCGGGCGTGCAGGGCTTCTACTTCTCCCATCCCATGACCATCGATCAGCTGCTCGTGTTTATGGAAAAGCGGGATTACCTGGACAAGCTGTAGCCAAAGCCCGTCGTGCGCAGCCTGCCGCCGCCCGCCGCTGCGCGGGCGTCTCCATTGAGCGGAAACCTTCGGAAAATCTTGTGTAATGGCCGCAAAGCCTTTATAATGGTTTCGTAGATCGGAACGAACACGCCGCATACGGATGGTTCGTCACAACACGGCGCTTGTGTTGCGGTTTCCGCACCCGCCCGGCGGCAACCCACCGAGTAAGGAGTTATTCAGCATGAAGGCAGTCATTCTGGCCGGAGGCTATGGCACGCGCATATCGGAGGAATCCCAATTCAAGCCAAAGCCGATGATCGAGATCGGCGGCATGCCGATCCTCTGGCATATCCTCAAGCACTACTCGCACTACGGCTTTCATGAGTTTATCATCTGCGCGGGCTACAAGCAGCAGGTGATCAAGGAATGGTTTGCCAACTATTTTTTAAACACCTGCGACGTGACCTTCGACCTGACGAAGGACAACCGGATGATCATCCACAACCGCCGCTCCGAGCCGTGGATAGTGACGGTGGTCGATACGGGGCTTGATACGATGACCGGCGGGCGCATCCGGCGCATCCGCGAGCATATTGGGGACGAACCCTTTTTTATGACCTACGGCGACGGCGTGAGCGACGTGAACCTTTTGGCCCTGCTTGATTTTCACAAGCGGCACGGCAAACTCGCCACCATGACCGCCATCCCGCCCGTCAGCCGTTTTGGCGTGATTGACTTACAGGGTGATCAGGTGCTGGCCTTCCGCGAAAAAAGCCAGGCGGACGCAAGCTGGATCAACGGCGGGTACATGGTACTGGAGCCTGCGGTGATCGATTATATCGACGGAGATTCCATTATGTTTGAGCGCCAGCCCATGGAACGGCTCGCCGACGACGGCGAGATGATGTGCTATAAGCACTCAGGCTTCTGGCAGTGCATGGACACGCTGCGCGACAAGGAAAAGCTTGAAAAGCTCTGGGCAGACGGCCACGCGCCGTGGAAGCTGTGGAGCTGAGCGATGGCTGAGGAGTTCGGTATGACAGAACTCGGGTTTTACCGAGACAAAAAGGTGTTTGTCACGGGGCATACGGGCTTTAAGGGAACGTGGCTTTGCCATATCCTGCGTGCCGCCGGGGCGCAGGTGACCGGCTACGCGCTCGTGCCGCCCACGTCGCCTTCATTGTTTGCGCTTACGGGCGTCGAAAGCGATATCCGCTCCGTCACCGGCGATATCCGCGATCCGGATGCGCTGCAGGCGGCGATGAACGCGGCAGACCCCGAAATCGTGCTGCACCTGGCCGCACAGCCGCTCGTTCGGGAAAGCTACCAATACCCCGTATATACTTACGGCGTGAACGTGATGGGTACGGTAAACCTGCTGGAGGCCGTGCGGCAGTCCGATACCGTACGGTCGGTTGTGAACGTGACCACGGATAAGGTGTACCTGAATCAGGAGCGCGCCGAGGGCTACCGCGAGGACGAGGAATTAAAAGGTTTCGACCCGTATTCAAACTCCAAATCCTGCTCGGAGCTCGTGACCTACAGCTACAAAAACGCGTATTTTGCGGGCGGAAACGGCAGGCCCATATTGCCCGTATCCACCGCGCGAGCGGGCAACGTGATCGGCGGCGGCGACTTCGCCAAAGACCGCATCCTCCCCGACTGCGTGCGCGCCGCGGTGGAAGGAAAGCCCATCGCCGTGCGCAATCCCCGCTCCACCCGCCCCTACCAGCATGTGCTCGAGCCTTTGTTCGCCTACCTGATGATCGCGCGGCGGCAATATGAAAACCCCGCCCTTGCCGGAGCCTACAACGTAGGCCCCGACGACGAGGGGTGCTATGAAACCGGCGCGCTGGTCGATCTGTTCATCCGCGTCTGGGGCGGCGGGCTCAAGCGCGTGATATCGGGCGACGGCGGCGCGCATGAGGCGAACTACCTGAAACTCGATTGCACGAAACTAAAGTCCGCCTTCGGCTGGCAGCCGCGCTGGGCGCTCCAGACCGCCGTCGAAAAGACCGTGGAATGGACAAAGGTTTGGCAATCCGGCGGCGACGTAAACGCCTGCATGACGGAACAGATCAGGGAATACATCGGTTGACGCATACACAGACGCCGTCCATGATTGATGGACGGCGTTTTTTATCTGCGGACTGAAATCAAACCGGCGGCTCGCAGTGTTCATTTTATCGGCAATCGTTTTAAGGTTGGCCGAAATCAGCTAAACGCCTTGTTTGGCAAACCTTCCGGCATCTATTCCCGTTGTCATCTGCTCATTGGTTACAACCTGTTTCCCATGGAGATCATATGCAAACCGTACCATCATTCAGAATAACAGACGACTATGCCTATTCTACTGCCGGTATGCCCCACAGCCTGACGCTTCCGTCGGAAGAGGCGGTGATCACAAACCGCCCGTCTTTGGAAAACGCGAAATCGCTCACGCTATACGCAAGCGTATACACCGTTTTCCCGGTCTCCGCATTCAGGAAAATCAGCCCGTCATCATACGCGCTGACGGCCAGCATACTGCCGTCGGGGGCAAAGCACATATGCTGATAATTGTCCGTCTGCGTATGCTTCCATACGGTTTTACCTGTGCCGACGTCTATCATCTTGACGAGATAGCCGTCCTCCTCGTGATAGAGCGCGGCGACCCGTTCCCCGTCAGGGGTCAAGGCGGGCGCGACGACGTCGTCGTCTGCAATCGCAAACGCGTCGGATTGCGAAGCCGCGTCCCATACGACCAGCAGCCATCCGTCACAAGCCGCGATGCGGTTGCCGTTTGCGCTCAGGGAGAGTCTGGACACGAAACTATCCATATAGAAACTCGTTTCAGCGCTTGCACCCGGCAGCTGTAAAACGCCGACCACTCCGCCATAGCCCACAGCCAGCACGGCGCCATCCGCACTGAGGCCGGCGCTGAGAACTTGCCCTGTGAGGTCAATATCGCGATTTTTGGATACGTCCGAGGCATTCCAAACTTTCAGCATTTCCTCTCCGGAAGCGTACGTGATGAGTTCCGTTTCGTTTGGAAGGAAGAAAACATCCGAGATCGTTGCGCTGAATTCCGGCGCGCCGACTACCGCGACCGATTCCAGCGTATCAAGATCCCATAGTATCAGCCGCGTGTCCCGCTCCCAGACAGCGCCTTTGGCCGCGGCCAGCCTGTTTCCGCTCACCGCTACCTGCCACGCCCGGTCGTCGTAACCGTCCTGTTCGCCAAGCAGCGTTTCCGTTGCGAGGTCCACAAGCCGTATCGCTCCGTTGCCGATTTGAACGAGGCGGCTTTTGTCGCTGCTGATCCATATGCTGCCCGCGTACATTTCGCGGAAAGAAACGTTAGCCAGAATCTCCTGTGTTTCCAAGCTATACAAGATATATCCGGTCTGGGTATACAGCATCAGCTCCTGCGTCTCATCGTTCATTTCCATCCTTCCCACGTTCTTGGGAAGCGCGGTGTCCGATACCTTCGTCTTCGCAGCCCGGTCGATGATCTGCAGATTTTTCATACTGGTTAGATCCAATATAACGGACACATCGGCGCCGGAGACGGACAAAGCGTACATGGGATATGCGAGCGGCGCGCTGTAGATGAGCTTCCCCTTTGCGCTCCACAGATACATTTCCGACAGTCCCGCGCCGAAGACGACGGTTCCGCCGGCCGACAGGCTCAGATTCATCAGGTTTTTACCTTTTTCCGTAAAGCCTACGCTGTCGTCTTTCTTTTTCCCGGTTTTCAGGCTGTAGGTGTCCAGGTATGCTTTATAGGTTGGCGAGTTGTACTGCGTAGTGCCGGTTTGCTGCTGGCCCAGCGCCAGCAGGGTATTTTTTTCCTGATTGATGCACAGCGCACTGATCGTGCGTTTCTGCGTGATGCTGTACTTTTTTTCCATTGTCGCGATGTCCCAAACCTGAATTTCATCTCCCGCGCTCGCCGACGCGCACAGCGCCAGCAAAGAACCGTCCTGGCTCCATGCCATCGTCAGTGTATATCCGCTTTGCAATATACCGAGCAGCTGCAGCGTATGCCCGTCAAAGAGATGAACGCCCGTACCGCATGCCAGCGCGATCATTTCCCCATCAGGAGACCAGGCAGCGCCATGCATTTCCCCCTTTCCCAGCTGCACAAGCTGGGAAAGCGCTGTGACATTTTCGAGCGTAATGGGCTGACAGGAAGCCTGATCGGCAGTCCATTGGGAAACAACCGTTGTTATGCCGGCAGCCTGATCCGCTGTATCCGCAACGCCGCAGCCGACTGCGCCGATACAGAGTACGGCGGCAAGAATCCCGCTTAGAAATTTCATTGTGCTTCCTCCTGTTCACTTTTTGTTTTCATTATAGTCTCGGATTGCGGCTGCGTCAATATCATAGTCCGGAAGCAGAGCGCGTGGCCGTTTCACATGTTCCTCATCACGCGCCGATGGCGGACACTAGATGAAATTCAGGTACAATCCGTTCTTGCACATGAGAACTTTTTGCTTCTGTTTCACACGTCCGACCGGCGGAAAATCCGGTACGCAGAAATGTATACGTGGTTGGATATTGCATGAAACCACTATAACTACTATCGGAACCCAAATCCAAGAGCGCAAAAACCGCCGTACCAAACTGGCGGCGTTCATCCGGGCACTGGAAAAGCAGGATGGGTTGATTAC
>JBDRTL010000347.1:0-14320 GCA_043824045.1 Bacillota bacterium | reverse complement strand
TGCACATGCTGATGACTTCGTCAACCGTCATGTTGTCCGAATTGGCAATGAACTGCACCACCGCGGGATCAAGGTTGCCGGAACGCGTGCCCATGATGACGCCTTCCAGCGGCGTAAGCCCCATGCTGGTGTCTACACACTTGCCGTCTTTGACTGCGGACAGGCTGGAACCGTTGCCCAGGTGGCAGGTAATGATGCGGCTGCCCTCGCGCTTCATGCCCAAAAACTCGCGCACGCGCTTGCTGACATAGCGGTGGCTGGTGCCGTGGAAGCCGTAACGGCGGATCTTGAGACGTTTGTAATAATCCAGCGGCACACCGTACAGGTATGCTTTTTTCGGCATGGTCTGATGGAAGGAAGTATCAAACACGGCGACGTTGGGCGTTTGCGGCATCGCTTCCTGGCACGCTTCAATCCCCATGAGATTGGGCGGGTTGTGAAGCGGGCTTAACGGAAAGAACTCCCGAATGGTCGCCTTGACTTCGTCATTGACTAAAGTGCTGTCCGAAAACTTTTCACCGCCGTTGACCACACGGTGGCCAAACGCGCTGATCTCGTTCATGCTCCTCACCGCGCCCTTTTCCGGGTCGGTCAGCGCCTGAAGCATTAAGCGGATGGCATCGGTATGCTTTTTGACCGGGGTTTCCAGTTTATACGCTTTTTCTCCTGCCGTTTGCTTCAGGACGCTGCCCTCGATGCCGATACGGTCCACAATGCCTTTGGCGAGTATTTTCTCACCATTCATGTCCATCAGCTGATACTTCAGCGATGAAGAGCCCGCGTTCAGAACCAGAATTTTCATCAGATATGTTCTCCTTATCCTTGCGCTTTCACTGCGGTAATCGCAACTACGCTTATAATGTCTTCCACCGAGCACCCGCGGCTCAGGTCATTCACCGGTTTGGCGAGGCCCTGAATGATCGGGCCGACGGCAATCGCGCCCGCAAGCCGCTGCACGAGCTTGTATCCGATGTTGCCGGACTGCAAATCGGGGAAAATGAGCACGTTGGCATGACCGGCCACCTTGCTGCCGGGGGATTTCAGCGCGCCGACGCTTTCCACCAGCGCGGCGTCCGCCTGCAGTTCGCCGTCGCATAAAAGATCGGGCGCGATCCTGTGCACTTCCTCGGTGGCTTCCTGCACCTTGGTGACCAGTTCGTGCTTCGCGCTGCCCTTGGTGGAGAACGAAAGCATGGCTACTTTCGGGTTCAGGCCCGCGAGCTGCCTGCCCGTCTGCGCGCTGGAGACCGCGATCGCGGCCAGCTGATCCGCCGTGGGATCGGGGATTACGGCGCAGTCGCCAAAGATCATCACGCCGTTGTCACCGTAGCTTTTGTTGGGAATTTCCATAATAAAGGAGCTCGAGACCACCGAAATGCCCGGCTCCGTTTTAATAATCTGAAGTGCGGGGCGAAGCACGTTGCCCGTTGCGTTAATCGCGCCCGCCACCATGCCGTCCGCGTCGTTTGCTTTAACCATCAGTGCTCCGAAGTAGAGCGTATTCCCCCAAGCAAGCTCCCTGGCCTCTTCCATCGTCATGCCTTTTGCTTTGCGGAGGTCGTACAGCAATTCCGTATATGCGGCGAGTTTATCGCTGGTCTTCGGGTCGATTGCCGCTACCCCTGTCAGATCCGTGCCCGTTTGCTCGGCTGCTTTCCGGATTTCACCCAAATCTCCCAGCAGCGTTACCTTGGCGATCTTTAAATCGGTAATGCTGCGTGCAGCCTGCACGGTGCGCGGTTCCGCGCCTTCGGGCAAGACGATGCGCTTGACGTTTGCCATAGCCTTCGCCCTGATTTTGTCAATCACTGACATAGCGGTTTCCTCCCCAATGTGATAAACTGTCCGTGTACCATCAAGTATACAACAAATGATTATACACGTTTCACCCCGAAAATAAAAGGTGAAACGGCGAAATAACGATGATTTTGTGAGGAAATTTCAAACGCGAAGCATTGTCGGCATCTTATGTGAATACGATCCCTTTCACAAGGGCCACGCCCGTCAGTTTCAGCTGATCAAAGAACGGCTGCCGGACGCCGTGATCGTGTGCCTGATGAGCGGGTGCTTTACGCAGCGCGGCATGCCAGCCCTGTTTGCGCCTGCGTTCCGCGCGCAGGCCGCGTTGCGGGCGGGCGCCGCGATGGTGCTGGAACTACCGTGCGCGTTTGCCGTGCGCGAGGCGGAGAACTTCGCGCTGGGCGGCGCGTATATCTTTGACCGGCTGTCGTTCGTCACCCACCTGTCATTTGGGACGGAAACCCCCGATCTGGAGGCGCTGCAGGCGGCCGCGAACATCCTCGAAAACCCAAACGATGCGTTTCAAAAGGCTTTGCGGCAGTCGCTGGCCGAAGGCAAGCCCTTCGCCGCCTCGCAGGCGGACGGGATTGCAGCCGCCTTGCGCGATACGGGCGCGGCTGAGATCGCAAAAAAACCGAACAATATTCTCGCAATTTGTTATCTGCGCGCCCTCCTCCGCCTGCATAGCGGCATCCAGCCCCTGCCCGTTCAGCGCGACGGCGACTATCACAGCATAGCCCTGTCCCCCGCCGCGTATCCGTCGGCCAGCGCCGTGCGGAAAGCTTTTTTAGCGGGAGAGATCAACGCCGCCGAAGAAGCCTGCGGGTATCCGCTTTTAGGCACGGCCGTGCATAAACCGGATGCGCTCGATTCCGTGCTGCTGGACGTCGTGCGCTCCATGACGACGGCCGAACTGCGGCGCCTGCCCGATTGCTCGGAAGGGCTGGAAAACCGGCTTAAAAAGAGCGCGGCGCAAGCCACCGGCCGCGCGGAGCTTTTAACGCTTCTCAACACCAGGCGGTATACCCGCGCCCGCCTGAACCGGATGCTTTCGCACGCGATGCTCGGCCTGCAAGCGGAACTGCTTGCCGATTACCCGCTGCCGGCCTATGTGCGATTGCTTGGCTTCCGCAAGGAAAACGAACAGGATTTGGCGATGCTGAAGCTTTCGCAGATTCCCGTCGTTGCCAAGGCCTCGGACGGAGACGCAAACAGCCCGCTCTACCGGCTGGACGAGCGGGCGTACGACCTGTGGGCGCTTGGCGCAAAGCTTCCCGCGGGGCTTTTATACAGGCAGCGGATTGTGATTGTTTAAGGAACCAGCGGCTCCTCTTCCTCCCGCGACGGGCACAAATCGGGCAGGGGCGGGAGCTCGCGGATGTCCGCGATGCCGAAATGCTCCAGGAAGAAATCCGTGGTCGCGTACAGGTACGGCCGTCCGAGCGTTTCCCTGCGCCCGACGTTTTTCACCAGACCTTTTTGCAGCAGGGACTGGATGGAATAATCGCACTTCACGCCGCGAATTTCCTCGATATCCAGCCGTGTGACGGGCTGGCGGTACGCGATCACGGCCAGCGTCTCCATCGCCGCCTGCGAAAGCGACTGCCGCTGCACCGGCTGCAAGAGCCGCTCCACATAGGGCGCGTATTCCGCGCGCGTTTCAAACTTCAGGTGGTTCCCGTAGCGGGACACCGTAATGCCCCGCTTCACGCCGTCGTATTCGCGCTGCAGCGTTTCCACGGCGTTGACAGCCTCGAGTTCCGTAATCTCCAGCGCCTGCGCGATATCCCGGATCTCCACCGCGTCCCCCGAAACGAATAAAATCGCCTCGATGGCGCGGCATGCCTCATGGAGTTGCAATCGGTTTCCTCCTCCCGGGGTGCAGGATGATCTGATCAAACGTTCCGGACTGTGTCACGTGTGCTTTCCCACGTTTCAGGAGTTCCAAAAGCGCGATAAACAGCGTCACGGCCTCCTGCCGGCTCGGCTTATCGCCGAAGAGCTGATCGAACGGAACCGGGCCTTTTTTCAGGCAGTCCCGGATGGTTTGCATACAGCCTTCCACCGTGTAGTGGTCACGGCGGATATCCCGAAGGTGCAGCCCTTCCTCCTGCGGTTCCCTGGGCTTGCGCTCGGCGATGCGGATGAGCGCGTCCCACAGCATGCGGAGCGTCAGCCCGTCGATCTCCAAAGTCGGCGGGGGCAGGGGTATCTCTTCGGGCAGCTTGCCGAATACCTGCCGCGCGCTCTGCTCAAACTCCGTCATGCCGGCAGCGCTTTCCTTGAACTGCTTGTACGCCGTCAGGCGGTCGATCAAAAGCTGCCCGGGGTCTTCCTCTTCCCCGCTTTGCGGTTTTGGCAGCAGCGAGCGGCTTTTGATTTCCACCAGCAGCGCCGCCATGGTGATAAACTCGCTGGCCTCGTCCATGTCGAAGTCCGGCGCATTTTCAATCGCTTCGATGAACTGCTCCGTGATCTCGCTGACAAAGATATCCCGGATATCGATCTTCGCCTTGCCGATCAGGTGCAGCAGCAAATCCAGCGGCCCGTCGAACTGCTTGAGCTGAAATTGAACGGCCATCCTCAGGCCCCCAGAATAACCAAAAACAGGTTGAGTACGCCGCTTTGCACAGCCGTGGTCACGTAGATCAACCCAGTACCCAAAACTCCCGAGAAAATCAGCAGCAGGAATACGACCTGCGCGACGCGCATGAACTGCGGCGTCAGCGTGAGGCGGCCCTTCAAAATCAGGTCGTTGAACACATGAAAGCCATCCAGCGGCGGGATGGGCAGGAGGTTGAACACGGCAATCGTCAGGTTCATGGTCAGGAACATCAGCAAAAAACGCTGTACGTGCATCAGCCACGGGTTTTGCATGTACTGGACGTACTGGCTGCCCGCGCCGCTGTACAGAATATTGAAGCCCAGGCCGTTGATCTCCAGAAACGCCTTCGCGCCGCCGTTGGCCGCGATGACCTCCGGCTGCCACAGCAGCGGGTTGATGACCGCCGCCAGAAACAGCGCGATGATGAACAGCGACAGGTTGGTGACCACGCCCGCGATGGAGACCAGAAAATCGCACTTCACGCGGTTGCCCTGGAAATTCCGCGGGTTGATAGGTACGGGCTTTGCCCAGCCAAAGCCCAGCAGCACCAGCGCGGCCGTGCCGATGGGATCCAGATGCTTCCGGGGATCGAGCGTCAGCCTGCCCAGCATCTTGGCCGTGTTGTCGCCGCAGCGGTAGGCCACATAGCCGTGCGCGATTTCGTGCAGCATCAGCGTCAGCAGCACGGCGACGGCAAAATACAGGATATAAATAAAGAATCCGACAGGATCCGTTGTCAGCCAGTTCCCCCATGCCTGCAGCCGGTTCAAAATTCCCACGCGCGTCCCTGCCTCCCTCATTGGTCTTGCCTTATTATACCATAAACCCGCCGTTTTTTGATTGCGCGACTGTAAACTCTCGCGCTATACTGGGGATATGGAAAGGTGTGAAGCGCATGGATGCACTGAAGCTCAAGGTGATCGCCCGGCTGGAGAACGATTTCACCTCGAAGTTCGGCCTGCCGCGCCAGAGCGGCATGATCTGCACGCTTGTATCGACGGTTGTGTTCGAACCGGAATACCGCAATCCCGACACGCTGCGCGGGCTGGAGGGTTTCACGCACCTGTGGCTGATCTGGGGATTTTCGGAGAACATGCGCGCGGAATGGTCGCCCACGGTGCGCCCGCCGAGACTCGGCGGCAACGCGCGCATGGGCGTCTTCGCCACGCGCTCCCCCTTCCGCCCCAATCCGCTCGGGCTTTCCTGCGTGGAGCTGAAAGCCGTCAACCTGGAGAATCCATCCTCCCCCACTTTAGCCGTGATCGGCGCCGATATGATGAACGGCACGCCAATCTACGATATCAAGCCCTACCTGCCGTACGCCGACAACGTCCCGTACGCGGAAGGCGGGTATGCGCACGACGCGCCCGACGCCGCGCTGACCGTGGTGTTCCCCGACCGGTGGCTGAAACTGATCCCGCAGGAAAAGCAAGCCACGCTGATGGCCGTGCTGGCGGGAGATCCCCGCCCGGCGTATCAGGAAAACCCGGAGCGCATATACGGCTTCGGGTATGCGAGCTTCGATATTCGGTTTCAGGTGCAGGATACCGTGCTGACGGTGGCGGAGGTCGTCTCCGTGCCGTAATCAGTGCACGGCTTCCCGCTGCTCGATCATGTCCTTCACCTTCATCAGGCGGATGAGGTTGCCGCGCTCGTTCTCGTCCAGTTTCATGGTGATAAAACGGATGGTTTCGATAAAATTCGGGATCATCACATATTCCAGCGCGTTGACCCTGCGGCGCGTTTTTTCGATTTCGTCGGCCAACAGTTCGCAGGTCTTTTCCACTTCGGCGAGCTTGATAAGCTTGGGCAGAAGCGCCGACAGGCTTTCGATTGCGCCGTCCAGCTGCGCGGAGGTCTCGGCCAGGCCGTAGCTCAGAGTATTCTGCGTTTCCTCTTCCATGGTGGCGAGCTTGGGCACGCGCACGCTTAAAATGCTTTGAATGCCCATATCCACGGCGATGCTGCGCGCGGGGCTTAACAGCGCTTCTTCCATAAACGCGGGCTCCACC
This sequence comes from Bacillota bacterium, assembly GCA_043824045.1. Classification (GTDB taxonomy): domain Bacteria; phylum Bacillota; class Clostridia; order Christensenellales; family Aristaeellaceae; genus CAXXOK01. Next base: position 7,903 of record JBDRTL010000347.1, on the reverse strand, counting down.
ACGGCGCGCGCCATGGCAAAGCCGGAGAGGGCGAAGCCCAGTTCCCTTTCCACTTCCCTGCGCATGCGGTAGTTTTCGCGGACGAGCGCGATAAACCGGCGCACCATCTCATCCCGCTTGTCCTTGAGCAGTTTATGCCCGCGCCTCGCGGTGACCAGGCGGCGCTTGATGCGCGTCAGTTCCATGCGCGTGGGGTTCACGCGCAGAGCGGCAGCCATCAGCTATGCTCCTCCTCAACCTCGTCGGAGATTTCTTCGATGGTGTTGTCGTGCAGGTACTTGCCGAGCATATCGTCGCGGATACGCTTGAGCTCGTTGCGCGGCAGCATGGCCAAAAGCCCCCAGCCCAGGTTCAGCGTTTCCTCGATGGTGCGGTTTACCTGATAGCCCTGCGACACGTAGCTCCTCTCAAACGCGTCGGCAAAGGCGGCGTACTTCTTGTCCACATCCGTCAGCGCCGCGTCGCCCAAAATCACGGCGAGCTCCTTGGCGTCCTTGCCGCGCGAATAGGCCGCAAACAGCTGGTTCATGGTCGCGGCGTGATCCTCACGGGTCTTGCCGTCGCCGATGCCTTTGTCCTTCAGGCGGCTTAAGGAGGGCAGTACGTCGATGGGCGGCGAAATGCCCTTGCGGTGCAACTCGCGGCTTAAGATGATCTGGCCTTCGGTGATGTAGCCCGTCAGGTCGGGAATCGGGTGGGTTTTATCGTCCTCGGGCATGGTGAGGATCGGGATTTGGGTGATGGAGCCTTTCCGGCCGATCACGCGGCCCGCCCGCTCGTACATGCTGGCAAGGTCGGTATACAGGTAGCCGGGATAACCGCGGCGGCCCGGCACTTCCTTGCGCGCGGCGGAAACCTCGCGCAGGGCCTCGGCGTAGTTGGTGATATCGGTCAAAATGACAAGCACGTGCATGTCCTTTTCGTAGGCAAGGTATTCCGCTGCCGTCAGCGCCATGCGCGGGGTGGCGATGCGTTCGATGGCGGGGTCGTTGGCGAGGTTCATGAACAGCACCGCGCGCTCGATGGCGCCTGTGCGGCGGAAATCGCTGATGAAGTACTCCGCTTCCTCAAACGTGATGCCGATCGCGCCAAACACCACCGCAAACTTTTCGTGCGCGCCCAAAACACGCGACTGGCGGGCGATCTGCGTGGCAAGCTGCGCGTGCGGCAAGCCGTTGCCGGAAAACACGGGCAGTTTCTGGCCGCGCACCAGCGTATTCAAGCCGTCGATCGCGCTCACGCCAGTTTGGATAAACTCGTTGGGGTAGTCGCGCGCCGCGGGGTTTAGCGGTTCGCCGTTGATATCCATTCGCTTGTCCGGGATCAGCTGGGGGCCGCCGTCGCGGGGGCTGCCCATGCCGTCGAACACACGCCCGAGCATGTCCATGCTTACGCCCAGTTCGATGGAATGGCCAAGAAAGCGGGCGGTCGAAGTTTCGATCTGCAGGCCGTTGGAGCTTTCAAACAGCTGCACCAGCGCTCTGCTTCCGTTGATCTCCAGCACCTTGCCGCGCCGGATCTCGCCGTTTTGCTGACGGATTTCCACCAGCTCGTTATAGGTAACGCCCTCCACCTGATCCACGAGCATCAGGGGGCCGACGACCTCTTTGATGGTACGATATTCCTTGAGCATCGCTTACAGCTCCCCTTTCTCTGCGATAGCCGCGATCTGGCCGGCCAGCTCGTTTTCAATCGCCGCAAACTGCGAAAGCTGTTCCTCGGGGATGTATTTCGCCCGGCCGATCCTCTCGCGCACGGGAAGCCCGATCACGTCGGACAGGTTCGCGCCGGCATCCAGCGCCTGCCTGCCTTTTAAGTGGAATTCCAGTATCAGTCCCAGCATCAGGAACTGCTTTTTGGTGGAGGTGTAGGTATCCACGTCGTCATACGCGTTCTGGTGCAGGTAGTCCTCGCGGATGGAGCGGGCGACTTCCATGGTCAGCCTGTCCTTCCAGCTCAGCGCGTCCATGCCGACCAGCTGCACGATTTCCTGAAGTTCCGCTTCCTCCTGCAGCACCAGCATCGCCTGCTGGCGAAGCTCGTTCCACTCGGGAGCGACGTTGTCGTTGAACCAGCTTTCCAAAACAGTGGTGTACAGCGAGTAGGACTGCAGCCAGTCGATCGCCGGAAAATGGCGCTTGTACGCCAGCTGCGCGCTCAGGCCCCAAAACACCTTGACGATGCGAAGCGTTGCCTGCGAAACCGGCTCGGAAATATCGCCGCCGGGGGGCGACACAGCGCCGATGGCGGAGATGCTGCCCTCGCGGCCTTCGCCGCCCAGGCACTTCACCACTCCCGCGCGCTCGTAAAACTCCGCGATGCGGCTGGACAGGTAAGCCGGATAGCCTTCCTCGCCGGGCATCTCTTCCAGGCGGCCGCTCATTTCGCGCAGCGCCTCGGCCCAGCGGCTGGTGCTGTCGGCCATGATGGCGACCTTATAGCCCATATCGCGGAAGTATTCCGCAATGGTGATGCCGGTGTAAATGGAAGCCTCGCGCGCCGCCACGGGCATATCGGAGGTATTGGCGATCAGCACGGTGCGCTTCATCAGGCTTTCGCCGGTGCGCGGGTCGTGCAGCTCGGGAAATTCCATCAGCACGTCGGTCATCTCGTTGCCGCGCTCGCCGCAGCCCACGTATACGATGATGTCCGCGTCCGCCCATTTGGCGAGCTGGTGCTGCACCACGGTTTTGCCCGAACCAAACGGGCCGGGCACAGCCGCAACACCGCCGCTTGCGATGGGGAAGAAGGTATCGATTACGCGCTGGCCGGTGATCATCGGCGCGACGGGGCTCATCTTTTCGAGATACGGGCGGCCTCTGCGCACAGGCCACTTCTGCATCATGGTGACGGCCTGCTCCCTGCCCTCCGCGCTTTTAACGGTGCAGACGGGTTCGGTGATCGTAAATTCGCCGGTTTTGATTTCCGTCACTTCGCCAAAGACACCCACGGGCGCCATAATGCGGTGCTCCACCACGGCGCTTTCCTGCACGACACCGATGATCTTGCCGGGAACGACCGTATCGCCCTTCCTGACCTTCGGCGCAAACGCCCACTTCTTCTCACGGCTTAACGGCGGCACTTCCACGCCGCGGGTGATGCGGTCGCCCACCAACTGGCGGATGACGGTCAGGGGGCGCTGGATACCGTCGAAGATCGATTCGATCAATCCCGGCCCAAGCTCCACCGACAGCGGCGCGCCTGTGGTTTCCACAGGTTCGCCCGGGCCCAAACCGCTGGTTTCCTCATATACCTGTATGCTGGCACGGTCGCCACGCAGCTCAATCACTTCGCCGACAAGGCGGTGTTTGCTGACGCGCACCACATCGTACATGCGTGCGTCGGCCATATTTTCCGCCACGATCAGCGGCCCCGCGACTTTGACAATCGTTCCCTGTGGCATGCTTACACGTCCTCCGTAGTATTATTCCCGAAAAGAATGTCCACGCCGATGGCTTTTTCCACGTTGGCTCTGACGCGCGACATTGCGTATCCGCTGGAGCCGGTGCTCCCCGGGATGGGGATGATGGCCACCTGCGGATCGGTTTGATAACGCCGGATCGCTTCCTGCGCGCTCTGGGCGGTGCTCTCGGTAATGAAAATCAGTTTCACACCGCGCCTGACAAGCGAAAACAACGCCTTGGCCGTTTCCTCCGGCGTTTCGGTGGGAATGACGGTCATCCCCAGCGCCTTAAAGCAAAGCACCGCGTCGCGCTCGCCGACGGCGCCCATGCGCACGCTAGCCATTGAGCTCACGCACCCTTTCCTGCACGGCCTCGGGGGCGAAACCGTTGATCTTGGCGGTTAAAATCAGCCGCACATCCGCGGCCTCCCGCTGCCGGTGCAGCAGATAAGCAAGCAATACTTCAACGGCTTCTGATGCATACCGATAAGGTTTGAACAGCCCGTACAGATAGTCGTCGGCGGCCTTCTCAAAATACGGCAGCTTTCTAACGTCCAGCACCGCGACCTGCGCCGCCTGCTTCATTGCCATGCCGTAGGGGCCCATCAGGCGAACCAGCTGGTCGTTGTCCGCAAAGGCGCTGATAAAATTCTTCTTGCCGGCATTGCCGCCGTCCAGCGCGAGGCCTTCAAAAAAGTCCGCGTCCTTGCCCATGGCGCGCACGCGCAGGAGCATGATCAGGTTTAATAGATCGGCCTTCGCCTGGAAATAACAGAATGCAAGGGTATGCCTTTTACCATCAAGATTTCTAAAAATCTGGCGATACATCGCCTTGTCCAGCTCCGCGTCCACCAGCAGCGGATCGAACTCCACGGCGATGCGCTTTTCGAGCCGTTTCAGGCCCTCCGCAAGCTCCCGCGGCAATTGCGCGTAGGTGCGGTCCGCCACGCAGTGCCTGAGTATTTCCACGTCGATGCTTCCGCACGAGGACAGAAACTCCGGCGCGTGCGCCAGCTGGCGGGACTTGATAAGCACCTTGAGATTGTGCGCGTCGTAGCGCAGGAAAAAGCAGTCGGTCATCCGGGAATCGGTGGTCACTGCCCGGATCAGGTCGCAGGTTTTGCGGATATGCTGATCGGCAGCGGCCTGGAAATCCGTTTTGTCGGCCGCCAAAAATCCGATATCCGCCAATACGCGCTGCGCTTTCGCAAGCTGCGGCGCGGCAAGCAAGCGTTCGATCTGCGCTTTTGTGAGCGCCGAACGCTTTAAAACGCCTATCCGTCCGCATGCGTAGGAAATGCTGGGTTGCGGCATCGCTGGTCCTCCGTTTATGGTTTATTCGGTAAACAGCGCCTGCGCGGCCAGCTGTTCCATATCGGCCCGCGCCTCGTCTAGAAGCGATTCAAAGGTGATGCGGACCTCTGCGCCTTTGAAGGATAGCACGATGCCCGCGCAGCCCTTGCGGCGCTCGGCCTTGAGCTGCAGCCTGGCTGGCTTGCCCGCGGCTTGCAGCGCACGGTTTGCGTCGCCTAAAAAGCCGTCGTCAAACCAGCCCGCGTCGTCCGCGCCGACGATCAGGGTTTCTTCCCCGCGCGCGCACTTGACGGTCTGCTTCAGGTAAAACGCGCGGCGCTCGGCGGGCTTGGTGTTTAAAAGCTTTTCTTTCGCCATCTGAAACGCTTCATCAATTACTTCGCGTTTCATGGCAAGCAAAGCTTTGCGGTTGTCCAGCTCCGCCATGCGGTGCATGCGTTCTTCCATGTGCTGGCATTCCTGTTCGGCCTGCGCAAGCATGGTGCTTAAAAGCATCTCGACGTTGGCCTGCGCTTCCAGCTTCATGGCTTTCGCTTTTTCTTCGGCGTCCGAGTGAATGCGCTGCGCGGCTTCCCTCGCGTCCTGTTCAATTTTGACTAAAATCGCCTTTGCGTCCATTGCACGCTCCTTACAGCTTGATGGAGTTAACCACCAGGAAGCTGACGAGCAGCGACAGCACCGCGTAGGTTTCCACCATAACGGTCATGGTGATGCCTTTGCCGCTCATCTCAGGGCGCTGCCCTGTCATGATCATTGCGGCGGCCGCCACCTTTCCCTGTTTGACGCCGGAGAAATAGCCGACAAACCCGATCGGCAGGCAGCCCATCATGAGTCCGAGCCCCTGGTAAAGGGACACGTCCACCATTGCGCCGCCAAGCACGTTGGTGTTGATCAGCACGATCACGGCGATCAGGAAGCCGTAGATGCCCTGCGTGGCCGGCAGAAGCTGGAGCACGAGGAGCTTGGAGTTCACTTCGGGGTTTTCCGTAGACACGCCCGCGGACGTTTCGCCGGCGATGCCGACGCCTTTGCTGGAACCCATGCCCGAGCCGATCACAGCAATTGCCGCGCCGAGGAGAGCCAGAACTTGACCGATTGTCATATGATGTACCTCCTATATCCATGTGGGATGAATTATCTGTATATCTTCACATCAGGGGGCTTGTTTGGCATCTCTGACGTAAACATAGCGCGAAGTTTCGCATAGCGGCATGAAAGGCTTGCCGCCGTCCTCGTAAAACTTGGAAAAGAACTCGATATACTGCAGGCGGCAGCTATGCACATACGCGCCCAGCGTGTTGATGGCCGCGTTGAACAAATGCCCGCCGACGAACACAACAACTCCCAGCACAATGCCGACGATGCCCGACTGCATCACCATGCCGATCAGGATGTTGATCACCATGCCGATGACGCCCGTGGCGATGCCCATGCCGAACAGGCGCATATAGCTAAGCAGGTCGCTGATCCAGCCTGTAATGCCGTACAGCGCGCCCAGGCCGCTGATCAGCCGCTTGAACGGATTCTTGCTCTTGTGCCGCCCCGCGGCGAAGATGACGATCGCCGCGCCCGCAAGCGCCATCCACTGGCCGATCGGCGTACCCAGAATGAGCAGCAGCCCAATCCCGGCTATGATCATCGCCCAGCTGAACTGATCGTACAGCGCGTCCAGCCATTTCCCCTGCCGGATGTTTACGTACGCCGCGATGCCAAGCCCCGTAAACAGGTGTATCGCGCCCATTGCGACGCATACCATCATCACGGGCATCGCGTTTTTCACGGGGTCAAACACCGTAGGCAGCGGCGCGAAGCCAAACCACGAGTTGTACATCGCGCCCCAGAACAGCGAGGCCACGCCGGCTGCGGTCAGCACCCACAGTATGCGCCTGGTGCCGGGGGCAGGTTTACGCGCTATGATGAGGATGGGAATGATGATCGCCATCATCAGGCCGTAGCCCGCGTCCGAAATCATCATGCCCATAAAATTGATGAAGAACGGCATCATGATCGCCGTGGGATCGAAGCTCCCCGAGGCGGGCAGCGAAAAGCCCGAAACGACCGATTCGAACGGCGAGGAGGCCCTGCCGTTATGCAAAAGCACAGGCGCTTCCTCGCCCTCGCGCGCATCGTAAAAATCCAGCGCGACGGTGGGCGACACCCGTTTTAATTTTTCTTCCACTTCCAGAATCATCGGCGCGGGCACCCAGCCCTGCAAAAAGAAAGTCTGTTCCGATTCGGTCAGCTGCTTGGCCGCGTGCAGGCGTTCGCGCCTGGACGCCAGCAAATCGTACAGCTGCCGCAGCGTTTCCATGTGCTCCGCCAGCGCCGCGATTTGCCGGTTGGTCTCCTGCCGGTGCCGTTCGACCTCGGCTTTTTCCTTGTCCAGCGTCCGGATACGGTCGGCCGCCGTTTCGTACACTTCCCGCAGGCTGACCTGCGCAAAGCCGATTTCCTTGAGTTTTTGCAGTACCGCGCCCTTGCAGGAGCGGTGCAGCACAAGATAAATACAGGCCTGGTCGCGCTGCTGCGATACTTCCCGGATATAGCAAAGCCCGCTCAGGTTTCCCTCCGCAAGCCAGGCGTCCAACGCCTCCTTTGGCACGGTGCCAAGCATCTGTACGGTGGTTTTGGTATCGTGCACCTCGTGCAGCGGCACGTTTAAGCTCTGCCAGGGAATGAGCTGCTCGCGCGCGGCATCGATGCGCGCGCTCTGCCCGCGCAAATCCCCCGCTCTGCGCTCAAGCGCCTCCAGTGAGCGAATCGTCAAAAGCGCCGACGGAAGCCTGGAGAGGATATCCTCCGCCTGCTGTTCGTCAATGGCGGGTTTGTCGCCCAGAAACGGCTTTTTTACCGTATCGTAACGGTGCAGCTTGCCGATGGCCCAGTCAATCCGCGTCAGGGTTTCTTCCAAAGACGGCAAATCCTTTTCCGCTTTAGCCGGGTTGAAGGTGGTTTCGTCCGTCTGTGGGGTGAGCTGGAAACAATGCAGTTTTTGGATTGCCCGAAGCAGGGCATGCATATCGCGCTGGAGCGCAAGCATGTCCACATGCTTCATCTCAACGATCGCCATCGTTCCAGATCCTTTCGAAAATCATCTGCGAAACCTCGCCGAGCCTTTTACGCGCGGCGTTCAAGCTCTCCTGCTGCTCCGAAAGCACCTGCGGACGCTGGTCTTCAATGCGCCCT
>JBDRTL010000346.1:0-2012 GCA_043824045.1 Bacillota bacterium | reverse complement strand
GGCCGTTCTCGTCCTTTACCACGACAGGGCTTTCCGCCTCGTTCGCTCGTTTCAGGTGTTTCGCGTGTTTAAGGTGCTGCGCTATTCCAAAAGCTATAAAATCATCGTTTCCGTATTCAAAAGGCAAAAAGACTCATTATTGGCCGTATTGACGTTTGCGTTTGCATACATACTCATTTCCGCCCTGATCATCTACGATGTTGAACCCGACACCTTTGACACCTTCTTTTCCGCCGTATATTGGGCAACGGTTTCATTGACGACGCTGGGGTACGGCGATATCTCGCCCGTTACGGTTGTCGGGCGTATCGTAACAATGGTTTCAACCATTTTCGGTGTCGCGGTCATCGCGCTGCCGTCCGGCATTATCACGGCGGGATACATGCAGGAGATCGGCAAAAAGAATGCGGCTCAAAAAGACAAGCCAGAGATTGGTCAACAGAATGCCGATTCGAAAGACAAGCCGGAATAGACGTCGGCGTGCAAGATTTCTTTTCTGCAATGGGAAATTGTATCGGCAAAAGCATCATATGCCGCACAGGCCGGGCTATTTCATGACCGCCGTGCTGTCCTTCTGGATGATATACCCGTCGGTCATCTGCAATCCCGTGCGGTAGGGCTGGCCGGTGAGTTTGTGCAGGAGGATGCGCACGGCCATGCTTGCCATGGCGGGAACGTCGACGGCGCAGGTGGTAATGCCGATGTCGCACAAGCCGGGCATCAGGTAGTTGTCAAAGCCGACCACGGAGATATCCTGCGGCACGCGGTAGCCGCCCTCCCGCAGTTTGCGGATGAGGATGGCCGCGATGTGGTCGCAGTTGCACACGAAGGCCGTGGGCATGGGCAAAGGCAGGCGGATGACTGCGTATATGCGCCGCGGGTTTGACAACTCGCCCCTGCAAAAGATATACTGCAATTGCGTATTTTGATTATCGTCTGGAGTGGACAAGGTGAAAGGCCCGGTCGCGCCTGTCAAACTGCCGGCCCGCAAGGCGTTGATTATTTAGGGTTCGATGGGTTTACCCTTCTCGTGGTACATGCACGAAGGAAACGAAACCCCGGTGACAACCGCCGTATCGTCCGCGCCGGAAACTCTCTGCTTTGGCAGCGCAGCCGAAAGAAGGAAACCGCATGACCTGGCTGGATATCGGGAACGGATGGCGCAACCTGTTTTTACTCTCCAGCCTGCTGCAGGCGATCACGCTTGGCATAGTGTTCGCCACGCGCCGCAACTGGATGAAGGAGCACCGCGCGGCGGCGTTCTTCGCGGGCGTATCGGCGACACCGTTTGCGCAGTATCTGTGGATGCTTTTGCTGGCGCTTTCCTGGCCGCAGGCGCCCAAACTATTGTACATCGGCGTGCCGCCGGCGCTGACGGCTTTGTATTTGCTCCGGCTTGCGATCAAGCGCCGGAAACAGTGGCTGGACATCCTCAAAGGCGGCGTCCGGAAGCTCAGGCAGATCCGCCTCGACCGCGCCGCTTTGGTTTCCGTCTGCTTTGCCATGGCGATGGGCGTTTTGCTACTGCCGATCTGCATCCGCACGGCGACCTCCGCCGTATCGGCGACCGCCGACTCGGGCGAATACATGGGGCTGGCCCTGCGCTACGTGGAAGACCGCGATACCGCCGCCCTGTTTGAAAAAGACGACGTGCAGGCGGATTACCGCGGGCATTCGCACTTCCCGTCGCTGGAGCTGTACATGGGCTACGGGCTGATGCATACGTCCGATACCTACGGCTATCCCTACGACAAGCCCATGTTCACGGCGACAGGCATATTGATTTTTTATCTGCTGGCGGCGTTCATCGCGCTGTGCCTGCGCGTGATTCGCGGGCGGGTGCGGTGGCTGATGCTTGCGCTGCTGCTGTTTAACTTAATCCCGGGCTTTGTGTATTCCATCGGCGGCGCGACACGCGATACCTGGCGGTGCCTGGCGGTGCTGATCGCCGCGTTTTTGTTCTTCGACCTGCGCCCGGGCAAGGGCTGGCGTTACGTATGGTCGCTGCTCAC
>JBDRTL010000345.1:0-5333 GCA_043824045.1 Bacillota bacterium | reverse complement strand
ATCAGTCGAGACTCTCCCGCAGAACGTCGAGCCGCTCCTGCGCCGGTTCGTGGCCCTGCGCGGCGGCCTTTTCGTACCAGACGATGGCCGATGCGTAGCTTTGTTCCACGCCCTCGCCGTTTTCGTACATCACGCCGAGGTTGAACTGCGCGATGGCGTAGCCCTGCTCCGCCGCCACCCTGTACCAGTACACGGCCAGCGCGTCGTTCTCGTCTATGCCGGTGCCGTTATCGTACATCACGCCCAGGTTAAACTGGCCCACGTCGTTGCCCTGCTCCGCCGATTTGCGGTACCACGCCACCGCCTGAGCGCTGTCCTGCGCCACGCCCAGCCCGTGGCTGTACAGGTACCCGAGGTTTACCTGCGCGTCGGCGTTGCCCAGGTCCGCGGCATGCAAGTACCAGGCGGCCGCCTGCGCAAAGTCCTGCGCGGTGCCTTCGCCGTTTTCATACATCAGGGCAAGGTTGTACTGCGCGTTTGCCTGCCCCTGCAGCGCGGCTTTCTCGTACCACTGGAATGCCTTGGCAAAGTCCTGCGCGGTACCCTCCCCGTTTCCATACATCAGCGCGAGGTTGTACTGCGCGCGGGCATGCTCCTGCAGCGCGGCCTGCTCGTACCACTGAAACGCCAGCGCATAGTCCTGCGCCACGCCCTCGCCGTTGTCGTACATCAGGGCAAGGTTGTACTGCGCGCCGGCGTTGCCCTGCAGCGCGGCCTTTTCGTACCATATGGCCGCCTGCGCAAAGTCCTGCCGCACCTGCTCGCCGAGGCGGTACAGATCGCCCATCGCGTACTGCGCGCGCGCGTCGCCGCCCTCCGCCGCCCTCTGGTACCACACCATCGCGCGCTGCGCGTACTGCGCTACGCCGTGGCCGCAGAAATACATCTCCGCCAGCTGAAACTGCGCCGCGGCATTGTTTTGCTGCGCCGCGCGGCTAAACCACGTCGCGGCCTGCCAGTCGTCCTGCGCCACGCCGTCGCCGGTGTAGTACAGGAGCCCAAGGGTGTACTGCGCTCCCGGATTTCCTTTTCCAGCCTCCTGCCGGTACCAGTCGAGCGTATGCGCGCCTTCCTGCGCCCCGCCCGCGCCGCTTTGCGCGCTTGCGCCCGGCGAAGATTCCGCGCCGCCCTGCCGCGAGCCCTGCCCGGCGCCCGCCGCCGCGCCCTGCGGCAATAAAAGCAGCACGAGCAATATCGCCAGAAGCTTCTTCATATCCGTTCACCCCGATGCTGTTTATATCATGGATTTACGTTGGTTTCGCCTTCATTATACCAGAAAAAACAGGGCCCGCACCGGATGAAATGCGCGCCCCGCCTGAACGTTTCCAAATGTGTGTGTTACTCCCCGAAATCGTACCACAGCACCGGCCGCAGTGTGCCGCTGGAACGGTTCACGTCCCGGCTGCCGTAGCCGCTGAGAACGCCGTTGGCGCTGACACCGCGCGGATATCCGCGCGGCTGTTGAAATCCGCAAACGCGGAATCGCTAACGTAAACGCCGCACGCAAGATAAAAACCCCGGGATCAGCTTGACTGTCCCCAAGATCGGTTGAACGTAATATTTCCCGGCATACAAAGCCCATGAATGCCAATGCCAATCCCTGACGCCGGATAGATTGCGAGGGTTTTGGCTGCGACCAAGGAACGAAAGCGAAGGCGGCGTTTCCTTTTATGTTTTATTTTCACTGAAAGACCCCTAGGCAAGCGAGGACGAAAGAACGCGCGCACCGGCGCGCGCGTGGGAATTCGTTCGAGCTTGCCTCTGATCAATAGTTTTCGCTGTGGATGCGGTAGAACGACTTGGGGTGCTTGCACACGGGGCAGAGCTCCGGCGCGTTTTTGCCGATGATCAGGTGCCCGCAGTTGCCGCACTGCCAGACACGGTCTCCGTCGCGGCTGAACACAAGGCCCTCCTTGATGTTTTTCAGTAGCTTCAAATAGCGCTCCTCGTGCGTCTTTTCAATGGCGGCCACCTTGAAAAACAGATCGGCGATCTGGTCAAAGCCTTCCGCCCTGGCTTCCTCACCCATGGTTTTATACATGTCCGTCCATTCGTAGTTCTCGCCCGCTGCGGCGTCTACGAGGTTTTCGGGCGTGGAAGGCACATCACCGCCCATGAGAAGCTTAAACCAGATCTTGGCGTGCTCCTTTTCGTTGTTGGCGGTCTCCTCAAACAGTTCGGCAATCTGCATATAGCCGTCCTTGCTCGCCTAGGAGGCATAATAGGTGTACTTGTTGCGGGCTTTGCTCTCCCCCGCAAAGGCCGTTTCCATGTTTAAATAGGTCTTGGTTCCCTTGAGTTCTTTCATGGTGAATTCCTCCTTCTATCCCGTTGTGTGACTGAATATCGCTCACTGCACAGTATACACCAATGCACCGCAAATGAAACGGGCTGCCGGTGGTTTTACAGCCATGTTGCGCAAAACCCGAAAACCGTCCAGGTGTCGGATTGCGGCTCGTACTGCGTAAGGGGATCGCTCCGGTTTTCTTCCGGCACCATGAATATATTGGAAACCAGTTCATCGCGGGTTTCGGAGGTCAGGAGATGGTTTTGCAGGTTGCTGTCGTACACATACGTATAGCGCTTTACGGTGCCGGACATATTGCCTTCCACGGTGGTCACCTGATAAAGCCCGTCGTTGAGCGCCCGCACGGCGGTGACAATGCCGATGTGCGTATACAGGTAACTGTTTCGCAGATTGGCGTAGATCACCAGATACCCGGGGCGCGGAACGCCCGCAAAGCGGCTGAGCCGGACAAACCCGTCGTACTGGTTGCCGACCTGCCCTTCCCGCAGAAAAAGCGCTTCGCTGTCCTTTACATCCGCCGCGTCATCCCCGGGAATCGGGTCTGTACCCGAAGCGTTGGCACACCAGATAGTAAACACCGAGCACCATCCCACTTCTTTACTGGAGCCGTAATACCACTTGGTGTAACGGTTGGCCCGGGGCATCGCCTGCAGCCGGTTAAACAGAAATTCGCGCTCAACCACATATACGAACGCCTTCACGCGCTCCGGCATCGCGTCGTCCGATACGGTCACGGTGCAGGGGTGAGCCTCGCCGCCCGCCGTGCATGTGACAACCGCCGTTCCCTGCGCAACGCCCGTCATCAGGCCCTGCGCATCGACGGCGACTACCCGCTCATCCGAGCTTTGGAACGCCGCGCCGGTGTTTCTTCGTCCCGGCTCTCCCTCGTCGTACGGGGTGATCTCCGGGGCGACATACGGCGCATACGCGCCGTCCCCCGTGCGCAAAGAATACGTTGCGCTTTGCAGCGCGGCGGCATTTGGCGAAAGCAACGCGGCGGCGGCCGCTTGAAACAGGGCGTCCTGCTCCTGTGCGGCGGCCTGCGGGAGCGCCGCAAGGAAAGCGAGTAAAAGAAGAAGGCTTACCATGGCGCGTGATCTGTACATTGGGGGCAACACCTCGTCTCAGTATAGCACGGGGAAGCCGGAGGCGTATCAATTTACGCATTTTTTATGGAAAAATCTTCAATTCTCCCCTTGACAAGTCTGATCATCACCCGTATACTGCAAAAGACGCTTCATCATTGTTACAGGAAAGGAGGGCGCAGCATGTCGATCATCATCAGAATGAATCTTAGCGCGTTTGCACACAAGGGATATCTGCGCCCGTACGCCTGTTGATGACTGCGAGAAAACCGCGAGTTGTTGCATAATCAGGCCGCCGGCGCACTGCCGGCGGTTTTTTATTTGATATGGAGGACAGTATGCAGCCTACGAAAATGAGTATCCTACAGGATATCACCCGGGGGAACCGGATGAGATTCTTCTATTCCATCCTGGCCATGGGCATCGGCGTGTGCTTTTCGCTGATCATGCCGCTGATGCTGTCGGGCACGATCGACGCGCTGGTCAATGCCGCCGACGGCAACATGACGGCGGCGGTAAGCATGCCCGCTCCGCTCGGCCCGTGGTTTGACGCGCGCGGCGGCATAACCTACCTGCTTTCCCACCTGTGGATCATCGCGATCCTATTGATGGCGTGCTACGCGGCAGGCAGCCTGTTTCAATACCTGCGCGGCCGTTTTTCGGCGCATGCCAGCGAAAACGTGGCGCGCACCCTGCGCGATAAGCTGTACGCACACCTGCAGGTGCTTCCTTACGAGTACCACGTCCAGGCGCAGACCGGCGACCTGATCCAGCGCTGCACCAGCGACGTGGACACCATCCGCCGCTTCCTGTCCTCGCAGCTGACGGAGATTTTCCGCACAGTGTTCATGGTGGTGATCGCCGTTGCGGTAATGCTTTCCATCAACGCCCGCATGACGCTGTACTCCATGATTCTCGTGCCGCCGCTGTTCCTGTTCGCCTGGCTGTTCTTCCGGTGGGTGCAGAAGTACTTCAAAATTTCAGACGAGGCCGAGGGCAAGATGAGCGCGGTGCTTCAGGAAAACCTTACCGGCGTGCGCGTGGTGCGCGCGTTCGGCCGCCAGAAATTTGAGGACGATAAGTTCAACGCCGTCAACGACGACCTGTGCAAAAAGAACATGAAGCTGATACAGCTTCTGTCCTTCTATTGGGCGGGCTCGGACCTCATGGATATCGCGCAGTCGGCGGTCACGCTGATCATCGGCGTGGTGACCGTCGTCACCTATCCCCAGCGGCTGTCAATCGGCGAAATGGTCATATTTATCAGCTACACCGGCATGATGATGTGGCCGATTCGCCAGCTTGGGCGCATCCTTTCGGACCTTGGCAAGGCGATCGTCTCCTTCGGGCGCACAAGCGATATCCTTTTGCAGCAGCCCGAGCAGGACGACCCCGACTCCGTCACACCGCCGCTGGACCGCGATATCGAGTTTGACCACGTGGGCTTCGAGCACGAGGACAGCACGCCGGTGCTCAAAGACATTCATTTCACCGTAAAGCAGGGCCAGACCGTGGCGCTTCTGGGCGCGACGGGATCGGGCAAATCCACGCTGATGAACCTGCTGCAGCGCCTTTACGACGTCAAGCGCGGCGAGATCCGCATCGGCGGCGTGAATATCAACCGCGTCTCCAAGCGCTACCTGCGCTCTCGCGTTGGCCTGGTGCTCCAGGAGCCGTTCCTCTACTCCCGCTCTGTGAAGGACAACATCGGTATCGCCAGGCGCAATCCTTCCTGGGAGTTGATTCGCTCGGCAGCCAAAACCGCCGCCGCCGATGATTTTATCACGCACTTTGAAAAGGGCTACGACACGATGGTCGGCGAGCGCGGGGTAACGCTCTCCGGCGGCCAGAAACAGCGCGTGGCCATCGCCCGCACGCTCTTAAAAGACAACGACATCCTGATCTTTGACGACAGCCTCTCCGCCGTGGATACCGAAACC
>JBDRTL010000344.1:0-2568 GCA_043824045.1 Bacillota bacterium | reverse complement strand
CCGCCGAGAGCAGGTTTCCCAAAACGCCCCCGGACACGCCACTTTCCAGATGGTTCGCACCCATGTAGAAGGAATAGCTCTTCAGCCCCGCGTAGGTGATCAGCGCGCCAAACGAAATCCACTTAAAGGTGCCGAAGGTGAAAAACCGTTCGGTTTTCCTAAAACCGTAGGCGTTCAGGTACAGCACCAGACCCGCGCCCATGATCGCGCCGCCGGAAAACCCGCCGCCGGGCGTGATGTGCCCGTTCATCACCACATAAAACCCGAACAGCAGGACGATAGGCACCAGAAGCCTCGCGGCAAACTGGAGGATCTGGTCGTTCTTGGGCTCGTGGTGCCGGTCGTCAAATTCCGCCTCCTGCCACGTCCCGGTGGGCAGGCCGTCTTTCAAGTCGTTGAGCTTTAATAAAAACAGCACGCTGCACGCGGCCACGAACAGCACCGTCGATTCTCCGAAGGTATCGAATGCGCGGTAATCCAAAATCATGCCCGCGACCATGTTGACGGCGCCCGTCTCCTCCGGCCCCTGCTCGATGTAGCGCGCGGATACCTCGTTGTTGTCGGGGTTGTTCGGGTTGCCGAACGGCGGCAGGGTGTTGACCGTCCACAGCAGAAACAGGATGATTCCGCCGCAGGTCAGCACCGCAAGCGTGCGGTAGACGCGCTTGATGATCCGCACCCCCGCCGAGTTTGACCACTCGTGAATCTGCCGGTACATCTCGCGTTCCTGACTGACCGCCTGCTGCACGCGCACCTCGCGCACGCCCTCCAGCGCTTCATATGCCTCGTCGGACGTGCGTATAAGCTCCGGCGGCTGCTCGGCGAGAGACGCGATCATATCCTCGTCCAGCGTGCTTTCGTCTCCGTAGAAACGCCTGCGGAGCGCGTCAACGATCTTTTTCTTCACTGTTTTTCACCTTAATCGCATGGATCTTTTTGAGCGTAATAAAGAACAGCGTGCCCGTCACGCCCGCGCCGACGGCGGCCTCGGTTATCGCGAGGTCCGGGGACTGGAGCAAAATCCACAGGATGCTCATCAGCAGGCTGTACGCCATGAAGATGATCACCGACACCAATAAATCCTTGGCTAAGCAGGTGGCGACGGCGCAGGACAGCAGGAAACACAGTACGATTACCGTAAGCGCGCTCATTTCTCAAGCACCTCCAGTTCACGGTTGGAGCGGGGGTTTATGGTCGCTTCCAGGCGGGCGATCAGATGGCTGGCCGTTGGGCTTGCGATCCACAAAAAGATCATTGTCAGCGCAAACTTTAACACAATCCAGCCGTCGTCCGCGCTGATGCTTAAGCCGATCAAAAGCGACAAAAGCCCCAGCGTATCGCACATGGACGCCGCGTGCAGGCGGTTGAGCGCGGTGCGGAAGCGGTACTGCCCCAGCACGCCCGCCGCCATCACGAACAGCCCGCCCAGGAAAAACAGCGCCGTGAAGGCGAAACGAATGATGTCCGTCATTTCTTCGTTCCCTCCTTCTCCCTTTTGTCCAGCGCCACGCCCATGTACACCTTGCACAGCACGACGTTTGCCAAAAACCCGATCATCGCGTATAAAATCGCGACGTCGGCCAGATAGCCTTCGCCGAGCATCAGCGTCAATATGCAGATCATCGAAAGCGTCAGCGTGCAGATTATATTGATGGCGATGATGCGGCTGGCGATGTCCGGGCCGCGTACCGCGCGCTCCAGGCACATAAGCGTGAGGAGGCTGAGCGCGACCAGCGCGGCGGTATACAGGGTATGATAGGCTTCGTGCATGTTCATTCCTCCGTACGTTCGAGCTTTAAAAGCCGCCGCTGGAATGTAAGGTCCTCTATGCCTTTTACAAATACGCTGTCCAGGCAGTGCACGGTCAGCATGTCGCCCTCCGCGAAAACCGATAGTGTGCCGGGCGTCAGCGTGATGGAATTGGCCAGGATGCTCTGCGCGACGGTGGTTTTCAGCGGCGTGCGGAAGGTGACAAGCTGGGGTCTGACCTTGTATTTCGGGTTCAGCACGATTTTAAGAACGGCAAAGCTGGCCTTGGCGATTTCGATAAACAGCAGGGCGATATAGGAAATCCCGGCGGGTATCATGCGCAGGGTGCGGAGTTCATCCCGCAGGCGATAAGAAAGGAATTTGACGCAGAACAAATACAACGCCGCCGTAATCAAAAGCCCGATTCCGGCAATCTCCAGGGTGACGCGGCCGTTGAATGCGATCCACAGTAAAAATAGCGCTGTCAGCATATTTGCCTCCCTATGATCCGATCAAACAAAAACGACGGGAAGGCTCCCGCCTTCACAACCATTCTATGCGCGGGGTATGCGTTTGTCAATTTCGGATTGGCACTCAGTGCTTATGAATTGTCAGAATTCTCATCTTAATTTTAAAAAGAAGAATATCGGCATTCAACTTGTAATCACCGCCTGTTTTTGCTATAATCCCGATTGTGCCGGCGTGTCGGAATGGCAGACGAGGAAGACTCAAAATCTTTTGTTGGCAACAACGTGGGGGTTCAAGTCCCTTCGCCGGCACCATAGTATCACCTGCGAAGCAATACAATTCGCAGGTGAT
>JBDRTL010000343.1:0-5650 GCA_043824045.1 Bacillota bacterium | reverse complement strand
GCGGTGGGGTATCAGGGCAACGTATATATTTTCCGCCTCATCAGCCGCCTGGCGCTGCTGCCCGTCGTCGCGGGCGTGAGCTACGAAGTGCTCAAACTCCTTGCGCATTCCGAGAGCCTGTTTGCCCGCGCGCTGCGCTGGCCGGGCATCCAGCTGCAGCGGCTGACCACCAAAAAGCCCGACGACGGCATGGTGGAAGTCGCCATCGTGTCGATGAACGTCGCCCTGCACGGCATGCCCGCGCACGCCGAGCGCACGCCCGAAGGCTGGGCGGTGCTTAAAAGCTACGTGGACAGCGGACCGGCGTATGTGCCCAAGACCGAAGCGACCAAAGAACCCGAAGGTGAAAAAGAAGCCGTATGACCATCCACGAGGCAAGGCAATTCGGCGCCGCGAAACTGTGCGCGGTGCCGGATCCATGGATTGACGCCGAACTGCTGCTCGGTCACGTTGTGGGAATGAAGCGGCTGATGCTTTCCATCAACGCCGCGCAGGAACTGACGCAGGAGCAGGAGCGGCATTATCTTAAGCGCCTCCGCCTGCGCGCGCAAAGAGAACCGCTGCAGTATATTCTGGGTACCCAGTGTTTCTACGGCTGCGAACTGCGGGTGGATCCATCCGTGCTCATCCCGCGGCCGGAGACGGAAACCCTTTGCGAGCAGGTGCTGCTCTGCATGGAGAGATATCGGCTCCCCAGCGTCGCCGACATATGCACGGGCAGCGGCGCGATCGCGATCACGCTGAAAAAAAACCGCCCCGACGCCAAAGTCTGGGCGACGGAGCTGAGCGCCGGGGCGCTGAAAACGGCCAAAGCGAACGCCGTGCGCAACGATGCGGAGATCACGTTCCTGCAGGGGGATCTGCTTGCGCCTTTAGACGGGCTGACCTTTGATTTTATCGTGTCCAATCCGCCCTACATCAGAACCGAAGCGCTGGATACGCTCCAGCCCGAGGTGCTCCGGGAGCCGCGTTTAGCGCTGGACGGCGGCCGCGACGGGCTTGATTTCTACCGCAGGCTTGCGCAGGACGCGGCGAAGTATTTGAACCGCAGCGGCAGGATTTTTCTGGAGTTTGGCGACGGGCAGGCGGAGGACGTCGCGGCGATCTTCGCCGCCTCGCGGCAGTTTGAGGATATTCATGTGCATCCGGACCTGTACGGACGGCAGCGCGTGCTGGAGGCTTCCCGCCGTTTTCCTTAGCCGGAGACGCGCCTAAGCGCATCCCAATCTGGCAAAGGAGGCAACCCATGTTTGAGAAGTTTGACTTTTTGATCGCGCGGCATCAGGAGCTAAGCGTTGCGATCGGGCAGCCCGAGATCATCGCCGAACCCGAGAAATACCAGAAGCTCCTAAAGGAGCTCGCCTCGCTGACCCCGGCGGTGGAGGCGTACCACGGCTATCAGGGCACGCTCACCCAGATCGCCGAGGCGAAGGATATGCTCGCGATTCCCGATATGGCCGAGATGGCCGGAGACGAGCTCAAGCGGCTTTTGGAGCAAAAGGAAGCGCAGGAAACCGCCCTGCGCCTGCTGCTTATTCCCAAAGACCCGGACGACGGCCGCAACGTCGTCATGGAAATCCGCCAGGGCGCGGGCGGGGACGAGGCCGCGCTGTTCGGGGCGATACTTTTACGCATGTACACGCGCTACGCCGAGCGGCACCGCCTGCAGCTGGAACCCGTCAGCTACAACATCACGGAGCTTGGCGGCGTGAAGGAAGCGGTGTTCAACATCAAAGGCAAGGGCGCGTTCAGCCGCCTGAAGTATGAAAGCGGCGTGCACCGCGTGCAGCGCGTGCCCTCCACCGAGAGTTCGGGCCGCATCCACACCTCCACCTGCACCGTGGCGGTGCTCCCCGAAGCCGAGGATGTGGAGATCAGCCTGAGCGAACAGGACCTGCGAATCGACGTCTACCGTTCCTCCGGGCACGGCGGCCAGTGCGTCAACACCACGGATAGCGCCGTGCGCATCACGCATATCCCCACGGGGCTGGTCGTGACCTGCCAGGACGAAAAAAGCCAGATCAAGAACCGCGCCAAGGCGATGATGGTATTAAAAACCCGCCTGTACCAGAAGATGCGCGACGAGAAGGACGCCGTCTACGCCGCCAACCGCCGCGGGCAGGTGGGCACTGGCGACCGCTCCGAGCGCGTACGCACCTACAATTACCCGCAGGGGCGCGTGACCGATCACCGCATCGGGCTGACGCTCTACCGCATCGACGAGATCATGGACGGCGACCTGGACGAGCTGATCGACGCGCTGACCCTGCAGGATCAGGCCGAGAAGCTCAGGGAAATCGGGGCGTAACCGTGTTTACCGAGTTAAGCCTGCCCACGGACAGGGCGATCCGCAAGGCGGCGAAGCTTTTGCAAAGCGGCGAAATCGTCGCGTTTCCCACCGAGACCGTATACGGCCTGGGCGCGAACGCGCTGGACGCGCAGGCGGTCGGGAAGATCTTTCTGGCCAAAGACCGCCCGGCGGATAACCCGCTGATCGTGCACGTGGCAAGCCCGGAGGCGGCGGAAGCGCTGTGCCGCGTCACCACGCAGGCCCGCCGCCTGATGGCCGTGTTCTGGCCGGGACCGCTGACCTTGCTGCTCCAAAAGAAACCCGTGATTCCCGCCGTGACCAACGCGGGGCTTATGAGCGTCGCCGTGCGGATGCCCGATCATCCCGTAGCGCTCAGGCTGCTGAAGGCCTGCGGCCTGCCCATCGCCGCGCCAAGCGCCAACCGCAGCGGCAGGCCGAGCCCGACCACCGCGCAGCATGTGCTGGAGGATATGGGCGGGCGAATCCCGCTGATTCTGGACGGCGGCAGCTGCTCTGTTGGGCTGGAAAGCACGGTGCTGGATTTGACGGGGAATATTCCCGTGATCGTGCGCCCCGGCGGCGTCACGCCGGAAATGCTTTTCGACGTCCTGCCCGGCGTGCGGGTGGCCGAAACCGCGATGCGCCCCCTGCGCGCGGAGGAGACCGCCGTAAGCCCCGGCATGCGGCATGCGCATTACGCGCCAAAGGGCAGGCTGACCGTAGTCGAAGGCGAGCCGGACAATGCGGAGGCCGCCTGCAAGAAGCTGTACCGGGAGGCGGCGGACCGCGGGCAGACGGCCTGCCTGCTGGTCGCGGCCGAGCGGCAGGCAAGGTACGACGGTTACAACACCTATGTGCTCGGCAGCCTGCAAGCGCCGGAGACCATCGCGCGTTCGCTGTTTTCAGCGCTGCGAAAAATGGACAAGGACGGCGTAGAGGTCATCCTCTGCGAGGCGATGGAAACGTCGGGCATCGGGCTGGCGATCATGAACCGCTTAAGCCGCGCGGCGGCGTTTCGCGTGGTGAAAGCGTAAAAACGGCCGGAAAAAAAGGAAGGTTTGCCTTCCGGATGGAATAGTTACCCTGTTAAGTCAATGCGGAGGAGGCATCACGCAATGGCGGATATTTTACTCGATATCACCCTCTTTGAAGAAAAGATTTCGCTGCACAGCTACTTAAGGGAGCAGCTGAATTTTCCGTTCTACTACGGGGCGAATTTGGACGCGCTGTACGACGAGCTTTCCAGCATCGCAAAGCCGACGCAGATCACGCTCGTCTATTCCGATCATCCCATCGCGGGGCACGAACGCTACATCCCCCGCATGGTGGATGTGTTCAAAGCCGCGGCGCAGGATAATTACCATATCAAGCTGACGGTGAAGGAAGCCTGACGTATCCGTAAGGAGGATGCTGCCGTATGATTTTGGACGGAAAACTGTGGATAGGCACGGCGAATCATCAGCCGGTGTGTCTGGAGCCCAGGATGGCAAACCGCCACGGGCTGATCGCGGGCGCGACCGGAACCGGCAAGACCGTAACCCTGAAGGTGATGGCGGAGGGCTTTTCCGCGCTGGGCGTGCCCGTGTTCATCAGCGACGTCAAGGGCGACCTTTCCGGCATGATCCGCCCGGGTGAAAATACAGACGCCATCGCCGCGCGCCTGATCGCCACGGACGTGGATCAGTTCGCGTTTGCCGCATTCCCCGCGGAGTTTTGGGATGTGTACGGCGAGCAGGGCCACCCCGTGCGCACCACGGTGAGCGAGATGGGCCCGCTGCTTTTGTCGCGCATGCTCAGCCTCAACGAAACGCAGGCGGGGGTATTGCATATCCTCTTTCGTGTCGCCGACGACGAGGGCATGCTGCTTTTGGACCTGAAAGACTTAAAAGCGATGCTCGCCTACGCGGGCGAGAACGCCGAGCGGTATACTTTAAACTACGGCAACATCGCCAGGGCGACCGTCGGCGCCATTCAGCGGGCCGTTGCGGTGCTGGAGGATCAGGGCGGGGACCGGTTTTTCGGCGAACCCGCGCTGGAGATTACCGACTGGCTCCGGCAGGACGAGGAAGGCCGCGGCGTGATCAATATTCTGGCGTGCGACAAGCTGTTCCGCAATCCCCTGATGTATTCCACGTTCCTTTTGTGGATGCTGTCCGAGCTTTATGAAACGCTGCCCGAGCAGGGCGACGCCGAAAAGCCGCGCATTGTGTTTTTCTTTGACGAAGCGCATCTGCTGTTCAGCAACTGCCCGAAAGCTCTGCTGGACAAAGTCGAGCAGATTATCCGCTTGATCCGCTCCAAGGGCGTGGGCGTGTACTTTGTCACGCACAACCCCGCGGACGTGCCGCTGAACGTTTTGGGGCAGCTTTCAAACCGCGTGCAGCACGCTTTGCGCGCATTCACGCCGATGGACTTGAAAGGCGTGAAAGTCGCCGCCGAAACCTTCCGCCAAAACCCCGCGTTCGATACCGAGGAGGCCATTGTAAACCTCGCTACGGGCGAAGCGCTGCTCTCGTTTTTGGACGAGAAGGGCGCGCCCTCGGTTGTCGCCCGCGCGCTGGTCTTGCCGCCGCAAAGCTTCATGGGGACGATTGACCAGGCCCTGCGCCGGACCTTTATCGATACCGGCGCGTTCGCCGGCGTGTACGATACGGCCGTGGACCGCGAAAGCGCGTACGAATACCTCGCCGCCACGCTCAACCTCGGGCGTCAGGCCGCGCCGGCCCCCGCGCCGGTGTACCCGCTGCCCGCGTTCGTCGCCGCGCCCGCGCCCGTGCCGCAGGCCGCGCCAACGTTCATGGTGTTCAATCCCGCAACCGGCGGGTATCAGGCCAAGGAAATTCCCGCGATGACCGCGCAGGAGCCCGCCCCCGCGCCCGCGCCGGGCGCGCGCCAGAGCGTGCTGGCGCTCGATCCCGCGACCGGCCGGTATGTGCGCAAAGAGATGACGCTCGCGCTCGATCCCGCAACGGGGCAGTACCTGCCCGTGATGACCGAGGAGGAGAAGCAGGCTGCCGCGCAGTCGCAGAAGGATCGCCTGCAGGCCGAAAAGGCCGCCGAAGCCGCCGCGCGGCGCCAGCATATGGACGATCTGCGCGAGGAACGCGCCGGGCGCGCCCGCAAGAACGACAGTATTCTGGGCCGCGTGCAGAACACCGCCATCTCCACCGCCACGCGCACCGTAATAAGCCAGCTGACGCGCGGGGTGCTCGGCGGGCTGATCGGGAAGCGATAAGAATTCGGGGAGTATCTCAAACAGGGAGGGTCGCCCTTGCCCCGCTATGAATACAAGTACCGCAAGCCGCAGCGCCGCAAGGCGCGGCTTTGGCGTGTGGTGCT
>JBDRTL010000342.1:0-8189 GCA_043824045.1 Bacillota bacterium | reverse complement strand
CAGGACCCGACGCTGATCGCCTTTGGTGAAGATAACCGCGACTGGGGCGGCGCGTTCGGCGTATACGGCGGGCTGACGGAATCGCTGCCGTATCACCGCTTCTTCAACTCGCCGATCAGCGAGGGCACGATCGTATCCAGCGCCGTGGGCTACGCGCTGATGGGCGGCCGCGCGATTCCCGAGCTCATGTACTGCGATTTCCTGGGCCGTGCGGGTGACGAGGTGTTCAACCAGCTGGCCAAGTGGCAGGCGATGAGCGCGGGCATTTTGAGAATGCCGGTGGTGCTGCGCGTATCTGTGGGCAGCAAGTACGGCGCGCAGCACGCGCAGGACTGGACAAGCCTGGTATCCCATATCCCCGGCCTCAAGGTTTGCTTCCCCGTCACCCCGTACGACGCCAAGGGCATGATGAACGCCGCGCTCTCCGGCAGCGATCCCGTGGTGTTCTTTGAAAGCCAGAAGCTCTACGACAAGGGTGAGGAATTCCACAAGGAAGGCGTGCCCGAAGGATATTATGAGATTCCGCTGGGCGAACCGGATATCAAGCGCGAAGGCGGCGACCTGACCATCCTGTCCGTGGGCGCGTCGCTGTACGTGGCGATGGACGCGGCGAAGCAGCTGGCAGGCTACGGCGTATCCGCCGAGGTGATCGACGCCCGCAGCCTGGTGCCGTTCAACTATGAAAAGGTGATCGAATCCGTCAAAAAGACGGGGCGGATCGTGCTGATCTCCGACGCGTGCGAGCGCGGCAGCCACATGAACGATTTCGCGCGCAACATCACGGAGTTCTGCTTCGGCTGGCTGGATGCCCCGCCCGTCGTGGTCGGCGCGTCCAACGGCATCAGCCCCTGTCCGGAACTGGAACATTATTATTACCCGCAGGCAAGCTGGATTCTGTCCGCGGTGCACCAGAAGATTCTGCCTTTGAAGGGCTATGTGCCGGACTTTAACTACCAGACGCTGGAGAAGATACGTCGCGAACGCCTGGGGCTGTAAGAAGCGGGAGGAATGCAAATGCCGGACTTGATGAACCAACTCACCGCCATGTCCCGCAAATACGGCGGCGACGGGCGCTACGTGCTGGCGGGCGGCGGCAACACCTCCGTGAAAGCGGACGGCGTGCTATACGTAAAGGCGTCCGGCACAAGGCTTTCCGATATCGAAGAAGGCGGCTTTGTGAGAATGGACATGGGGAAGATTTCCACTATGTTCCACAAAACCTATCCGAAGGAAGACAGGCGGCGCGAAAGCGAAGCCCTGCAGGATATGATGGACGCGCGCCTCGCGGGGGAAACCAACCGCCCGAGCGTGGAATGCATGCTGCACGGGTTGTTTCCGCAGGCCTTCGTGCTGCACCTGCACCCCGCGCTGGTCAACGGCCTGACGTGCGGGCAAGACGGAGAAAAGGCCTGTGCGGAGCTTTTTTTAGGCAAGGCGGTGTGGGTGCCGCTGACCAAGCCCGGATACACGCTGGCCAAAGCATGCCGCGACATGTTTGCGGACTATGAAAAAGCCTGCGGATGCACGCCGAACCTTTTATTCATGCAAAACCACGGCGTGATCGTGGCTGCCGATACGGCGGAGGAGATCGACGCGCTGATGGAGCTTGTCATGAACGCTATCGGAGAGAAAGCGGGCAAACTTCCGGACTTCACGGCGCAGGACGCGCCGGAGGAAGCGCTGGCCGCTGCGCCCGCGCTCCGCATGCTGTACCGGAAAGACGCGGGCAAAGCCGTCGCGGTGTTCCACCGCAGCAACGCGGTGCTGCATATCCCCATGGACCATATCCGAAAACCGTTCAATCCCGACCAGATCGTGTACTGCAAGGCGGCGCTTTTGGAACTGGAAGCAGGAACCGACATCCCCAAAGCCTTTGACGCGTTCAAAGCCGGACACGGATACGCGCCCAAA
Source organism: Bacillota bacterium (assembly GCA_043824045.1). Taxonomy (GTDB): domain Bacteria; phylum Bacillota; class Clostridia; order Christensenellales; family Aristaeellaceae; genus CAXXOK01. The sequence goes on along the minus strand of JBDRTL010000342.1, from coordinate 6,278 downwards.
ATCGCGGTCATGAAGGGCGTGGGCGTGTTCGCGCTGGGTAAAACCAAGCGGGAAGCGGATACCGCGCTTGCCCTGTTCCTCGATGCGGTGCGGATCGCGGCGTATGCCAAAGGTTTCGGCGGGCCGCTGGCGCTGACGGATGATTTCACCCGCTTCATCCTCGAATGGGAAGTGGAGAACTACCGGCAGAAGGTGGCGTTTTCCCCGGGCAGCGCGCTGCGCATGGACGGCAAAATCTGCATCGTGACGGGCGCGGCGCAGGGTTTCGGCGAGGGTATCTCCCGCGCGGTCGCTGCGCAGGGCGGGTATGTGGTCGTCGCCGATATGAATGAAAATGGCGCGCATGCCGTCGCGGCGTCGCTGTGCGAAAAACACGGCGAGGGCACGGCGGTCGGCGTGTATGCGAACGTGACGGAAGAACCGTCGGTCAGGCAAATGGTTTCCTGCGCCGTCGCGCAGTACGGCGGGCTGGACGTGATGGTCTCCTGCGCGGGCATCGTGATCTCCGGCGATTTATCGGCTTTACGGCTCGACCAGTTTCAGAAAGTGACCGCAGTCAACTATACGGGTTACTATCTGTGCGCCAAATATGCGGCTGCGGTGATGAAACTTCAACGCGCAATCGATCCCGATGTGATGGCGGATATCATCGAGATTAACTCCAAGAGCGGGCTGGAGGGCAGCAAGGCGAACTTTGCCTATGCGGGAAGCAAGTTCGGCGGCATCGGATTAACGCAGAGCTTTGCGCTGGAGCTTGCGCCGTTTGGCATCAAGGTCAACGCCGTCTGCCCCGGCAACCTGTTGGATGGGCCGCTGTGGAGCGACCCGGAGAAGGGCCTGTTCAGGCAGTATCTGGACGCGGGCAAGGTGCCCGGCGCGAAAACCGTGCGGGACGTGCGGCGCTTTTACGAGGCCAAGGTGCCGCTGGGGCGCGGCTGTCTGGAAGAGGACGTTGCCAAGGCTATATTCTATATTGTGGAACAGGAATACGAAACGGGGCAGGCTTTGCCGGTGACCGGCGGGCAGGTTATGCTCAAGTAACGGAGACAGAACGATGAACGAAACCGTATCCCTGAACGCGGCAACCGCGAAGGAACGTCTGGATAATCTGAACGAAGTTCTCAGGAGCAATCAGGCGCATCCCGAACGCACGGATTTTGTGAATAACCATATCCACACCACCTACTCCTTCTCGCCGTATTCACCGACCTCCGCGGCCTGGCACGCGTGGCTTTATGGGCTTGCGACCGCGGGAATCATGGATCACGATTCGGTTTCGGGGGCGGAGGAATTTTTGGAAGCGGGGAAGCGGATCGGCATCAGCGTGACCAACGGGTTTGAGTGCCGATGCGGCATGGAGGGTACGCCGTTTGAAACTGTGCGGCTGAACAACCCCGACCAGATCGGCGTGGCGTACGTCGCCTGCCACGGCATCCCGCGCCAGAGCATCGCAAAGGCCGGCGCCTGGCTTGCGCCTTACCGCATGAACCGCGACAGGCGCAACCGGGAAATGGTGAAACGCCTGAACACGCTGTGCGGCGATCCGGCACTGCTGCTGGATTACGACGCGGACATTCTCCCGCTGAGCTGCGCGCAAGAGGGCGGATCGGTCACGGAGAGGCATATCCTCTACGCGCTGACCTTGAAAACTCTTGCCGCCACCGGAAAAGGGGAGCCGCTGCTCACACTGCTTAAGGAGCAATACGGCATCGGCGCGCAGGGAAATACGCGCGAACTGCTGCTGAATACGCAAGACCCCTACTACGATTACCGGCTGCTTGGGGTGTACAAAAGCCACCTCGTGGAGAAGTTTTACCTGGACGCGACGGACGAGTGCCCGCACATTGCGGAGTTTATCGCGTTCGTCAAGTCCATCGGCGCGATTTCCGCGTACGCGTATCTGGGCGACGTGAAAAACAGCGTGACGGGCGACAAGAAAACCCAGGTTTTCGAGGACGCGTTTCTGGAGAAACTCATCGTGTGGCTGAAACAGGCGGGCTTCAACGCCGTCACCTATATGCCCACCCGCAATACCGACGCGCAGCTCAAGCGCATCATGCGGCTGTGCCGCGAACAGGACCTGTTCCAGATCTGCGGGGAGGACATCAACACGCCGTTCCAGTCCTTCATCTGCAGGCAGCTGGCTTTGCCGGAGTTTTCGCACCTGACGGACGCCGCGTGGGCGCTGATCGGCCACGAACGGCTAGCAACGAAGGATATCCGCAACGGGATGTTTTCCGATCAAACCATCAAAGAGTATCCGGTGCTGCAAGACCGGATCGCGCATTTTGCAAACGCCGCGAAACGGACGAAAGGATGAATGGCATGCTGACGACAGCGCTGAGGCTATACGGGAAAAACGATCTCCGGCTGGAAAGCTTTGAACTGCCGCAGATCAGGGACGACGAAATCCTGATTAAAATCTACTCCGACAGCATCTGCATGTCCACTTACAAGGCGGCCATGCAGGGCAGCGACCACAAGCGCGTACCAAACGACGTAGCGCAAAACCCCGTGATCGTGGGGCATGAATTCTCCGCGGAGATCATCCAAGCGGGTCAGAAATGGAAAGCGCAGTACCACACCGGGGAACTCGTGTCGCTCCAGCCCGCGCTCAAGGGAACCTACGACGCGGCAGGATATACCTTCCCCTGCATCGGCGGCGACGCAACCTATGCGATCATCCCCGCCGTCTATATCGAGCAGGGGAACGTGCTGCGCTACGAGGGGGACGCGTTTTTTGCCGCATCCCTGTCCGAGCCGCTTTCCTGTGTGATCGGCGCGGTGCACGCCTGCTACCATACCTCGCAGGGCGAGTACACGCACGATATGGACATCAGGGAGGGCGGCGCCGCGGCGATCCTCGCGGGCGCGGGCCCGATGGGTCTGGCGATGATCGACTACATGGTGCACCGCGGCAGGCATTCCGGCAAGATCGTGGTGACGGATATCGACGACGCGCGCCTCAGCCACGCGCAGATAATCCTCTCCCCGCGGGAAGCCGCGAAGAACGGCGTGGAACTGGTCTATCTCAACACCAAGGGCTTGGATGATCCCGTGACAGAGCTGAAAAAGCTCTCGGGCAAGGACGGATACGACGAAGTATTTATTCTCGCGCCCGTGCCGGCGGTGATCGAGCAGGGCGATGCCATCCTCGGCTACGACGGCTGTTTGAATTTCTTTGCAGGCCCGACCAATCCCGCGTTCAGCGCTCCGTTTAACTTCTACAATGTGCATTACAACGCGACCCACGTGGTGGGAACGTCCGGCGGCAATACGGACGACATGCGGGAGGCCTTGCTGATGGCCGGGCAAAACCGTATCAACCCGGCTATTCTGGTCACGCACATCGGCGGGATGGACGCCGCGAAGGAGACCATTTTAAATCTCCCGAAGGTACCCGGCGGCAAGAAACTCCTCTATACGCACATCAGCCTGCCGCTGACCGCCATCGACGCGTTTGAGGAGAAAGGCAAGGCCGATCCGCTGTTTAGGGAATTGGCAAGGCTTTGCGACAAAACAGGCGGGCTTTGGAACGCGGAGGCGGAGAAATATCTATTAAAACACGCGCCGAAACTCAACGCGGATCAATACAGGGTTTGATAAAACGTTTGTAAATCTTGTGTAAAAGCACAAAAACGAATATACTGACAACCAGACGGCAAAGGGGGGGTCCTTGCATGTATAAGGTTGGCGTATATTTCGGGCGCTTCTGCCCGCCGCACAGAGGCCATCTGTACCAGATTGTCTACGCCTCTGCCAAATGTGAAAAGCTGGTCGTGGTGATTTCCGACAACGAGCAGGAGACCATCGATATCTGCAGGCAGGCGGGGCTGCCGATCATCACTTACCAACTGCGCAAACAGTGGATATCCCAGCAGGTGCAGGATATGGAGCATATCGTTGTGCGCGTGCTCAACGAAAGCGGCATTCCGCGGTATCCGTCCGGCTGGCTGCTGTGGAGCCAGGAGATGCGAAACGTCGTACCCGAGACAATCGACGCCTTTTTTGCGGGCGACCAGGAGTTTCAGCCGATGCTCAACCAGTATTTTCCCGAATCCGCCGTGGAGATTTTCGACCCGAAGCGGACCCGCTATCCGATTTCCGCTACGGATATCCGCAACGACATACTGGGAAACTGGGATTATATCCTGGGCTCGGCCAGGCCTTTTTTCGCCAAGAAGGTGCTGATCGCGGGTACCGAGAGCTGCGGCAAAACCACGCTGACCAAGTGTTTGGCAAAGCTCTATAACACCTCATGGTCGGAGGAAGTCGGCCGGTATTACGCGCGGGATTACCTGGGCAACGACGAAACGGTGTTTACCGACACGGATTTCGGCAGGATTGCGCATCTGCAGTACGAGCAGGATTATCACGCGTTGCGCTCGGCCAACCGCGTGTGCTTCTTCGATACGGACGCCACCTACACCGACTATTTCAGCGAGCTGTACCTGGGCTGCCGCAACGCGCTGGTGGAAGCGTATATCGATCCTGAGCGTTACGATATGCTTTTGTACCTGCTGCCGGACGTGCGCTGGGTAAGCGACGGCCAGAGGCTCAACAGCGACCAGGAACGGCGCAAATCGCTGAGCGACCGGCTGCTGGGCATGTACCGGGCATACGGGTTCGGGGACAAGATTTTGGTGCTTTCCGGCAACTACGAGCAGCGATTGACCAAGGCGATCAGGCTGGTCGATTGCCTGCTGAATGGAAACACGGTGTAATAAAACGCATTTAAAAAGAACGCGCAGATCGCGCGTTCTTTTCGTTTTGAATGGCTTTACTGCGGGGAGGGCAGCTTGATGCCCATTTCTTTGGCGAGCTTTACCAGCGTGTCCAGCGCCTGGACGATCTGCTCGGGCTTGTGCTCGCTGATCACGCAAAAGCGCAGGCGTGCTTTGTTCTTGGGTACGGCGGGGTAAACCGCGGGCGGTACGAACACGCCGTTTTCGCGCATCTTGTTGGAGAGGAAGAACGCGTCCTCATCCCGGCCCACAAGCACGGGGATGATGGCGGAGTGCCCCGCGAGGCAGATGTCCAGCCTGCGCTTCTTCGCTTCGGCGACGAAGGTGTCGATGTTGCGCTTCAGGTTTTCCATGATCTGCGGGTTTTGGCGCAGCGTGCGGATGCTTTGAAGCGTCGCGGCCGCGAGCGGGGGAGAGATGCCCACGCTGAACACAAATCCCGGCAGGTTGTATTTGAGATAGTTGATCAGGGCTTTCGAGCCCGCCAGATACCCGCCGCAGGTGCCAAGCCCCTTGGAAAGCGTGCCCATCTTGATATCCACGTCGTTAGGCGCAAGGCCGAAATACTCGTCCACGCCGCCGCCGGTTTTTCCGATCACGCATGTGCTGTGCGCCTCGTCCACCAGGAGGAAGCAGCCGTACTTTTTCTTCACCGCGACAAAGGCGGGAACGTCGGCGATATCGCCGTCCATGCTGTACGCGCCCTCGATGATGATGAGTACCTTGGCGTAGCGGTCGCGGTGCGCGCGCAGGATGCGCTCCAGCGATTCGGCGTCGTTGTGGGGGAAGGGCTTGGAGGTGGCGCGGCTCAGGCGGCACCCCTGCTCGATGGAATTGTGCGCCAATACGTCGTAGAGGATCAGGTCGTTCTGATTGCAGAAATTGCCAACGAAGGTTACGTTGGTGGAGTGGCCGCCGACCAGCACCACCGCGTCTTCCGTGTGCTTCCAGTCTGCGATTTCTCTTTCCAGCTCAAGGTACAATTCCTTTTCGCCGGCGAGCAGGCGGCTGCCGCTGGCGCTGGTGCCGTACTTGTCCATCGCGTCCTTGGCGGCCTGTGTGACTTCCGGCCTGCCGCTCATTCCGGCATAGTTGTACGAGCCGAAATTAAGCACTTCATGGCCGTCCATCATGCTGGTGTCGCGCAGCGAAGACTCGTGGCAAACGAAATACGGATTGACGCCGCCAAGCCCGCTCAGGCTGTCCAGCCGTTTCTGAAAGGCGATGAGTTCCGGCGCGTCCTCAAAGCGCTCGATGGGCTGTATGGCTTCGTCCGGCTGCCCCTGGCTTTCATAGGCGGTCTTCCCGTTCAGCTTGGCGTAGATCAGCGCGGACATATCGTTGACCGTCGTGCACTGCCCGTACTCTTCCACCGGAATGATGATACTGAATTGCTCCTCCGTTTTCAGCGCGGCGGAGAGAACCTGCAGGCTGTCGCCGTCCAGGTCGTCGATAAAATGCTGATCGTCGGTGATGGACGCCGCGTCGATATCCAGCGCTTCGGCATACAGGGCGCGCACCTTCTGCTTGATC
>JBDRTL010000341.1:0-6346 GCA_043824045.1 Bacillota bacterium | reverse complement strand
CCCAACTACACCGTCACCACCACGCAGCACTTCGCGTTCAAGCGCCGCGCGGATATCCAGTTTAAAAACCTGATGCGTTCCGCGCTCAAGTCGGCGGATCTGAAGCTCTCCGACGGCATCCACCCGTTCCCGCTGGAGAAGATGAAGCCGTTTTCAGGCGCATACCTGGCGGGTTTTCTGGCCGAGCGCCGCGATATCGACAAGGAAACCGCAACCGCCGATATCGAGGGCGAGCTCAACGGCTATATCAAGCCGCTCCTGTCCACGTCGCTTGCGTATACGTCGCACTTCGGCACCGCGCAGGCGGTGATCAAGGACAAGCTTTGCCAGTACGTGCTGCTGCCCACCTGGGTGATCAGCTACCACCGCGAAGGCGACAAGGAGCCGTATTACTTCGCGATGAACGGCTGTACGGGCGCGGTATGCGGCAAGCTGCCCATCGCCAGAGGCAAGCTGCTGTTCGCCGGAGGGCTTTTGTCGGCGCTGTGCTTCGGGGCGTACTGCCTGATGGCGTATTTCCTATTCTAGGGAGGATCAACCAATGAAAAAACGATTATTTGCTTTAGCGATAACGGCGGTTGTGCTGCTTGCTTCCCTGGCGTTTGCCCAAAGCGAATCGGCGGATACCCGCGTATTTGACTATGCGGGGCTGTTTACCGCCGGGGAAGCGGAAACGCTTAAGGCCGCGATCATCGATTATCAGGAGAACACCGGCTACGATTTCGCCATCATGGTTACGGACGTCGACCATGGGTACGACGACTATCAAACGCTCTGCGACGACTTCTATGTGTCTAAATCGCTCGGGCTTGGCATGAATAGAACCGCGATCCTGTGCTATCTGGACCTGTACGGCGACGGCTATTACTACGTTTCGGTGTACGGGGATCTCAAAAACCTGATGGTGGAGGAAGATATCCTCTACCTGGCCGACAACGCCATGGAATACTTCTACGACGGCGATTTCCCGGGCGGTTTCACGTGGACGATGAACATGCTCGCCGAGGCGCTTTTAAACATCGGGATCATGGATCAAACCACGCGCGTGTTTGACTATGCCGAGGTTTTGTCCGATGAGGACGTCGAAACGCTGGAGGCCGCGATCGCGGACTTCCGCGCGCTGTCGGGCAGGGATTTCCTGTACCTGTCCACCTATGAGGATCTGGCGGGCAATGAAACCGGCGACTACATGTTCGAGTTTTACGAGAAGCACGGCTTTGGCTCCGGCGAGGAGCGCAGCGGCGTGGCGATCTATCTGGATCTGTTTGTGGGCAGCTATTATGTTCAGAACTTCGGGGATATGGATACGTTTGTGTCGCAGGACAGCCTGAACACAATCGTTGCGAACTGCAACGAGTTGCTGGGCGAAGGGAAGATCCTCCCGGCGGTGCTGCAGGTCATCGGGGATTATTCGGCGTACTTCCAGTAAGCGAAATGCGCGGAGGAGAAGACGATGAAAAAAATCACGCGGGCGCTGCTTGTACTGCTGCTGTTGGCGCTGCCGTTTTCGGCGATGGCGAAGCAGCGCGTGTACGACTACGCGCAGATCTTTACCACGGCGCAGGAGCAGGCGATCACCGACGCCGTGGAAGCGTTTATTGAAGAGACGGGCATGGACTACGCCGTGGTGACGATCAGTGAAACGCTGGGCAGCCAGACCGATCACACGCTGGCGCGCTCGTATTACCGTTCGCTTGGCCTCGGCGCGGGGGACGACGCTTCGGGCGCGCTGTACACCCTCAACATGTACGCGGCCAACCGCTACGAATACCTGTACACCGACGGCAAGATGATTCAGTATATGACCGATGTGCGCGTCGAGAGCGCGCTGGACCAAAGTAATCCCAAGCTGCGGCAGGGCTTGTACGCGGAGGGCGCGCTGGCGATGCTCGCCGCGGTGCGGGGCTTTGTGAAGCAGGGCATTCCCGAGGGCAGTTATCTATATGATTATGAGACGGGCGAGCGTATTTCATCGTTTTATAAGGTGATTACCCCGACCGAAATGCTGATCGGCGCGGGCGCCTGCCTGCTGATCGGGCTTGGGTTTACGCTGATCGTCTCCTCCCGCTATAAGCTCAGGGGTTCGACGTACAAGTATGATTATTACGCCAATTCCGGCCTCACCATGACCGAGAACACCGACCAGTACCTGCGCACCACTGTCACCCGCACGCGGCGCGTGCAGACGACCGGCGGGCACGGTGGCGGCGGCGGTGGCGGCGGCGGGGGCAGCGGCGTGCATTCCGGCGGCGGTGGCGGCGGCGGACGCGGATTCTAAAGCAGGCAAACGCCGCACAAAGCCCATGCATGCGGGCGATCCGATTTCCGCCATCTTGGGCCTTCAAATTCTCGACGTTTCAATAAAACCTTGCCTGCGCGTGATGATTCCAAATCGCCACTCTGCGGCGGCAGATCGTTGCGCACTTGCGAAATCTATCAACCGCTGCGGGAAAACATCAAAGCCGCTCTGCAGGCAAGGCTTTAGGGCGGCGGATGCCGGGAGGAATGAACGGCATGCCCGTACGGTGTGGCTGGGCGCGCGGCGAACAGATGATGAAGTACCACGACGAGGAATGGGGCCGCCCCGAGCACGACGATAAAAAGCTTGCCGAAATGCTTTTACTGGAAGGCTTTCAGGCCGGGCTTTCGTGGGCGGTGGTATTGAGCAAACGGGAAAACTTCCGCAGGGCGTTTGCGGGCTTCGACCCCCAAAAGATCGCCGCCTATGGGGAAGAGGATATCAACTGCCTGAAGGAAGACCCCGGCATCGTCCGAAACCGCCTGAAGATCAAGGCCGCGATCAAAAACATGCGCGTTTTTCTTTCTGTCCAGGCGGAGTTCGGCTCGTTTGACCACTATCTGTATTCCTTCGCGCCGGACGGGCCGGTAATCGGCGGCGAGATTTATGTCTGCTCCTCCCCGCTGTCGGACGCCGTCAGCAGGGACCTTATCCGGCGCGGCATGCGCTTCATGGGCACGGTGACGGTGTACAGCTTTCTGCAGGCCGTCGGGGTTGTGAACGATCACGACCCGATGTGCGATTTTAAATACCGCTGAAGGAGACGCACGGCATTGATGACCATCAGGATCAAATACCACGTGCCGATTGCCAGGATCGAACGGATGGAGCGGGGGGACTGGATTGACCTGCGCGCCGCAGAGGACGTGACGCTGAAGGCGGGGGAATCGCGGCTGATCTCGCTGGGGATTTCTGTGAAACTGCCCGCGGGCTGCGAAGCGCACATCGTGCCGCGCAGCTCCACGTTCAGCCGCTGGGGAATTCTGCAGACCAACTCCATGGGCGTGGTGGACGAGAGCTACGCGGGCGAGGACGATATCTGGCGCATGCCGGTGTACGCCGTGCGGGATACGCAGATCAAGATGAACGACCGCATCTGCCAGTTCCGCGTGGTGGAGAAGATGCCGCCCGTCGCCTTTGCGGAAGTGGAAACGATGGACGCGGAGAGCCGAGGCGGGTTTGGCTCGACAGGCGCGCGGTAAACGGAGAGCATATGACGCGGAGTTTTTGGAAACGGAATCAAACGTACGTGCTGCTCGCGGCCATCCTTGCCGCGGCGCTGCTGATGGTGTGGCTCGGCGCCAATCAGAACGACTATTACCGCGTGTCCATCCTCCCCGGTGAGTTTGAAACTGTGCAGACGGAAACCGCAACGGCGCTCCAAAGCGAACGCCTGATGCTGGAAAAGGGCAGCTATACGTTTACGGTCGCCTATACGGCGCAGGGTGAGGCAACGGCGGAGATACTCAACGATCTCGCTGCGGATGAATACGGCAATCCCTCGCCCGTGCTGGCTTCCGCCGTGCTGGACCCGGGCAAATCGCAGGCCGTGCTGATCCTGACCGTTCATCAAACCACCCGCGGCGTCCGCGTGGCGCTGTACGGCGCCGTGCAGGCGGGTGTGACGGACGTGCTTTCCGATCAGCCGGTCTGGCGCGACACGGTGTTTTTCATGCTGCTCATTTTACTCGCGGGCGGGTTGCTTTTCTGGCGGGCGCGCCGGGAAACGGGCGACGCCTTCCCCGAAAGCCTGGCGTGGGCGGTGTGCCTGATCGCGGGGCTGTACGCGGCGCTGCCGGTTCTGCGCGATTTCTTCGTCTACGGGCACGATCTGGCGTTTCACCTCACGCGCATCGAAAGCATCAAGGACGGGCTGTTGTCGGGGCAGTTCCCCGTGCGCATCAACCCGGCGTTTGTAAACGGCTACGGCTACGCCTCCTCGGTGATGTACGGCGATTTGCTGCTCTACATTCCGGCGCTTTTCCGGCTGTGCGGCGTATCGATGATGGTCAGCTATCAGGCGTTCGTCGTCATGCTCAATTTCTTCACCGCCTGGCTCACCTACCGCGCCGTGAAAAGCTGGACGGGTAGGGCGGCCGTCGGGCTGATCGCGGGCGCCGCCTACACGCTTGGCATTTACCGGCTGATGACGCTCTATACCCGCGCGGCGGCGGGTGAGGCGATGGCGATGCTGTTCTACCCGCTGGTGATCGTCGGCATCGCGGCCACGGTGTGGCAGCCGTCAAACGGCGGGCAAGCGGCGGGCAAGCCGGAAACCCGAACCGGCCCGATGTCGCCCGGAAGCGGCATGAAGTGGCTTATCATCGGCATGACGGGCATGCTGCAAACGCACCTGATCAGCCTGCAGATCGCGGCCATCGGCTGCGCGCTGTTTACGCTTGTTTGCGCGGCGCTGCGCAAAACGTCGTGGAAGCGCATCCTCCGGCTGTGCGCCGCGGCGGGGATCACGGTTCTTGTGAACCTCTGGTTCATCGTGCCGTTCCTCCGGTTTTCGCAGCTCAATCTGGATATCTTCGGGCAGGAAAAGCTGATCTACCTGCACGCGGCGTACCTGCCGCAGCTGTTCGCTTCGTTTGTCGATCCCTACGCCGGCATGACCACCTTCCCCGGCACCACGGCGGAGATGCCGCTTTCGGTGGGGCTTTTGCTGGGGCTTGGGCTGATCGGGTTTTTGTTCGCGGCGTATCAGAAGCGGGATGAGCGGCTGGAGGACGCGCGGCTGTATTCCATCGGGCGCGGCGCGGCGGCGTTTGCCCTGCTCGCGCTGTTCATGGCGTCGGTCGCGTTTCCGTGGACGTACGTGTATCAAATTCTGATTTTGAACAAGGCGCTGTTTGCGGTGCAGTTCCCGTGGCGGTATCTGGGCGCGGCCTCGGCGCTTTTGTCCGTCGTGTTTGCTATCAGCGTGTGGCTGCTCTTTGGGAAGCCCGAAAGGCGCGTAATGCTCGTGCTCGCCTGCCTGCTGCTTTCCATGCTCAACGCCGCGCCGTTCATCGACCAAAGCATCCAGTCCGACCGCCAGACGGTGATCGTCAGGGACAAGTATGCCGATTTCGTCCAGCAGGTGCACCTGCCGGGCGATTACTACGCGGACGGCACGGACGTGGACGCGTACTTAAACCGCGCGCCGGTGCCCGCCGCCGTGGATGGCGATGTGACTTTCTCCGCGTACCGGAAAGACTATCTCCATATCTCGTTTGATTATGCCGCGGCTGCCGCCGCCATCGTGGAACTGCCGCTGTACGGCTATCCCGTCTACCGTGCGGAGCTGGACGGCGGGGAAGAGCTCGCCCTCACGGAAGGCGATAACCACATCCTCATCGCCGCGCTGCCCGCGGGGCAGGGCCACGTGACGGTGCAGTACAGCCCGCCGTGGTACTTTACGCTCGCGGATATCGTGTCGCTGGTATCCGTCCTTTCGCTGCTCGCGTGGGGCGTTCTGAAACGCCGCAAGCAAACGCTCTTCACGCCATAACGCACCGGGCAGGGCGGGTGACTTCGCGCCGGACGGTTTTCATCCCCTCTATGCCCGCCATACGGAAGCTATCAAACAATCCCGGACAGCGCGCAGGAAGTACGCTGCCTGGGGTTTTTGTGCGCTTGGATTACGGTCCAGTCCGCCTGCGCCGACGCGTTGTTCAGCATCGTCTTGATCTGGGAGAACGGCAGCCCGTTCTGCGGGCATGAAAATTGCCGCGTCACTTTGCGTGACGCGGCAATCAATGGCAACCTGCGCCGGTTTCCCGGCTGACGGGATTGTCCAACGGACTCACCTCTTTCATGCGATGATTCTATATAAACGGCCGCTTACAGCAGCGCGCGAATATCGTCCTCGAATGATTCGGGCGTAGCCTGGGGCGCAAAGCGCTTGACGACGTTGCCTTTTCGGTCTATCAGGAACTTGGTGAAGTTCCACTTGATCGAACTGCCGATCAGGTCTTTCTTCTGCTTTTTCAGATAGGCGAACAGGGGGGACGCGTTTCTGCCGTTGACGTTGATCTTTGAAAAGCGTGGGAAGGTGGTGCC
>JBDRTL010000340.1:0-5527 GCA_043824045.1 Bacillota bacterium | reverse complement strand
TCGATATCGCGCTGCGCATACTCCGGACCGGTCAGTTCTTCCTTGAAGCGGTGCAGCCCGAACCCGTTATGGATGCACTGTTTCAGGATACCGCCGATTTCCGTTTCGCGCTCCAGTACCAGCAGATTGCCGATGCCTTCCTCTTTAGCCGCGATGGCCGCCGCCATGCCCGCGGGCCCCGCGCCGATGATCAGCATGTCCACGTCGGTTTCACGCATGCCGGTCATCCCCTTCCCGCGCCGAATCTTCTATCCTGCCGACCAGAACGCGGCTTCCCCCGCCGCCTTTGGTCACCTGCATCAGGTTGATATGCAGCTCCTCGCTCAGGATTTCCATAACGCGCGGCGAGCAGAACCCGCCCTGGCAGCGTCCCATGCCCGCACGGACGCGCCGCTTGACGCCGTCTATCGTCGTCGCCCCTACCGGCCTGCGGATGGCCGCGCGGACTTCCGCCTCCGTCACCTGCTCGCAGCGGCACACGACGCTGCCGTACGCCGGATCGCGCTCGTATGCCTCCAGCTTTTCCTCGTTCGTCATCCGGGAAAAAGGCTTCGGGCGTTTCGGCGCGGGTACACGCGTCTTTTTACGTTGCAAGCTGAAGTCCTCCGCTACTTTTTCGGCGAGATACAGGCCGATGGCGGGAGCGGAGGACAGGCCGGGGCTTTCGATGCCGACAGCCTCATAGGCGCCTTTAGCGCCGTCCACTGCGCCTACGGTAAAATCGCCGCCGGGCGCGTGTGCGCGGATGCCCCCAAAGGTTGTAATCACGGTTTTCAGCGTTTCCTTCGGCCAGGTAATCTTCGATATCTCCCGGATCAGTTTCAGCGCGTCCGCCGTGGTGGAAACGTCCGTGCCGTCCTTCACGTCGATGGCCGTCGGCCCGAGCATGACGCCCAGATGCACAGTGGGCGTCACGAGCACGCCTTTGCCCATTTTGGTTGGCGTTTGGAACATCGTATGCGAAAACACCGGCTTGATCTCGTGATCCAACAGATAGTATTCGCCTTTGCGGGGAATGAGGCTGATCTGACGGTCGGAAATCTGGTTGTGCAGCGCTGCCGCGCCAATACCCGCGCAGTTGATCACGATATCGGCGGCAAACTCTCCCCCGTTTGTATGCAAAAGGAAACCGTTCTTCATTTTCTCTATTCGCTTTACATCCGTGTTCATGCAAAACGATACGCCGTTAACACTCGCGTGATCGGCCAGCGCGTAGGTGAGCTCGTACGGAGACGTAATGGCCCCGCTTTTCACGAGCAGCGCGGCCTTCACCCGCGGATTGGTGTGCGGCTCCAGGGAGAGGATTTGCTCCCTGCCGATGATCTCCAGCCCGTCCACACCGTTTGTCTTTCCCTGCGCAAGCAGCGCATGCAGCGTTTTGATCTGCTGTTTGTTGAACGCGAGCACCATCGCGCCGTTGCGCAGATAAGGCGCGTCCACATCCTTGCACACCGCCTCAAACATCCGGCTGCCCAGCACGTTGAATTTCGCCTTTTGGGATCCGTGGTCCGCGTCATATCCCGCATGCACCAGTCCGCTGTTTGCCTTGCTCGCGCCTTCCGCGACATCCACCGCGCGTTCCAGCAATAAAATATCCGCCTCGAACACGCTCATTTCCCGCGCGACGGCACACCCGATCACGCCGCCTCCGATAATCACGATTTTTCGTTTCAACATTGTTCCTTCGAGCCCGCCTTATTCCATAACGTTTGAATGACTTCGTACGCCAGATACAGTCCCGCGACCGACGGCACGTAAGCGACCGATCCGGGTACCGACCGGCGGCCGCCTTTCACAGGCGGGCTTGCGCCGAACCGGACTGCGATCTCCGTGGAGTATACGCAGCGCAGCTTGTTTATGCCGCGTTTGCGGAGTTCCTTACGCATCACGCGGCAAAGCGCGCAGGAATTGGTGTCGAATAGATCGCCGATTTTAATCTGCGTCGGGTCCAGCCGGTTGCCCATCCCCATGCAGGAGATGACGGGGATTTTTTTCGCCGCGCAGGTTTCCACGATGAGCAGCTTGGCGGCCATGGTATCGACGGCGTCTACCACCATATCCACGTCGCCTTCAATCGGCACGGGGTCGTCAGGGAGATGGAACTTCTCCACGGGAACCACCACCGCGCCGGGGTTGATATCCAAAAGCCGCCGCGCTGTGACGGATACCTTGCTTTTGCCGACCGTCGAAGTCAAAGCGCATAGCTGGCGGTTGATGTTGCTCTCCTCAAAGCGGTCCTTATCAACGATGGTCAGCTTGCCGATTCCCATTCTGCCGAGCGCCTCCGCGGTGTAACTCCCCACGCCGCCAAGCCCGAAAATCATCACATGCGCGGACTTCAGGGTTCTGATTTGGTTTTCGGACAGCAGCATAGCTGTCCGAGCCATCCGCTGCTCCTCGTGCGTGCTTATTTCCATCTCATCACCCTTCTTTTCATGCCGAAAATCGGCCTTTTCATCATACAACAACAACCGGAAATTGACAATCATACATACTCATGCTACAGTATGCCTTGGTTCACTTTTTACCTTTGGTGTTTTCTTTAGGAGGGACATCCATGACCTGTGAGCAGCAACTGGACCGCGCGCTTGCGTATTTTACCGATGAAGACCACAAAGCCAGTTATGAAATCCTGAGCGGAACCGGCACCGTGATGTTCAGCGCACCGCACGCCGTACTCCAGACACGCAATGGCACTAACAAAGCAGCTGAACGATATACCGGTATACTGTGCAAGCTGCTCAACGAAGACTACAAGCATCCGGTCATTTATAAAACCCGCTACCTGCACGACGACGCCAACCACGATATCGTCAGCGACTACCGCGATGCGCTTTGCCGTTACGTGAAGCGCAACGACATCCGCTACGTCATCGACCTTCACCAATTGAACCCCAAGCGCGAGATAGACGTTTGTATCGGCACGGGGTTCGGACGCAATCTTTCCGGACACCAGGAACTGGTCGACATGATCCGCAGCGCTTTGGCTCCGCTTGGCATCAAACATATCACCATCGACAATCCCTTTCCGGCCGAAGACCCCAATTCCGTGTGCGCTACCGTGGCAAACTGCTGCGATATTCCCGCGATACAGCTGGAGATTAACTCCAGGCTTCTCACGCAAGGTTCCGATGGCTACTGCCTGGCCGACGTATTGAAATCCCTGCACGATTTCGCGGTCACGTTAAACGCGCAGAACTAAAGGAGACGGGTTGAATGCTGCAGGGTATGCTGGCGGTCAACGCATTTTTAAAAATGCCGAAATTCGACGGCATTTATCAGGCGCTGCTCGATTCGGCAAGGAACCACGGCATCAGCCTCTCACTCGTCACCAACGCGGCCATCGCCACCCATATTGACCGTCCGGAGTTCAACTCCGAATTGCCGGATTTTGTTCTGTTTTGGGATAAGGACGTCAAAACCGCAAGGCTGCTGGAACAGCGCGGCCTTCCGGTGTTCAATTCCGCGGACGGCATTTTGCTGTGCGACGATAAATCACTCACCTATCTTGCACTCAAACGCATCGGCCTTCCGATGCCGCAAACCGTCATCCTCCCGATGACGTTTTCCAATATAGGATATACGAATACCGATTTTCTGGGCGATATCGCCGCCCGGCTTGGTTTTCCTTTGGTCCTAAAGGAATGCTTCGGCTCCTTTGGGCAGCAGGTATACCGGATTGACGACATGGAACGTCTGCGGGAGAAGGTCATATCGCTGGCCGGAACGCCGATGCTTGCGCAGGAGCTGGTGACGAACAGCTTCGGGCGCGATACCCGCATCAACATCGTCGGCGGCAGGATTGTCGCCAGCATCCTCCGGCAAAACCGCAGCGGCGATTTTCGCAGCAATGTCACGCTGGGCGGAAGTATGGAGGCGTATACCCCGACCCAGGAAGAAGCGCAACTGGCGCTTTTGGCAGTCCGGGAGCTTGGCCTCACGTTCGCGGGCGTGGATTTGCTGTTTGGCGAGCATGGGCCGCTGATCTGCGAGGTTAACAGCAACGCGCATTTTAAAACCACGCTGGAATGCACGGGCGTCAATATGGCGGACGAGATTTTTATGGAGATCAAGCGACGCATCAGGGAATCGTCATGAAAAAAGGCTGGCTTTTATACGATGAGCGCGATTACGAGCAAAACCACCTGTTTGCCGCGCATATGCGGCAGAAAGCGGAACTCCTGGAACTCTCGCTTTCTGTCGTTTTCACTGAGGACTTCAAAAATGCCGTATCCGCTCCGCTGGATTTTGTGATTTCGCGGCAGCGCAATCCCCTGCTGAGCCAACGGCTCGAACGCATGGGCATTCCTGTGTTCAATAACGCGCGCGTATGCGAGCTCTGCAACGACAAACGGAATACACACCGCTTTTTAAAAGGACTTCCGCTGATGCGCACCGTATGTCTCGAGCCGGGCGAGACGTATGCTCCGGATGTTGAAACATTCCCGCTCGTCATCAAACCCGCGTTCGGCCACGGCGGCGACCGGGTGGCGCTGGCTGCCGATCAGGCGCAGCTAAACGGCGCGCTCGCGGCAATTTACCCAACTCCCGCGCTGGCGCAGGAAGTCGCGAACGATGCGGGCCGCGATCTGCGGGTTTACGTTTTGTTCGGGGAAATAACCGCAGCCGTGATGCGCACCGCGCAAAGCGGCATCGTAAGCAACTTCAAGCGCGGCGGCAGCGTTTCGCTGCATACGCTGACCGACGCGGAGACCGAGGTGGCAGAGAAGGTCATCCGGCGGTTTGCGGACGGCAGCGCGCCGCTTTCGTTTGCGGGGATTGATCTGATCTATCACAACGGACACCCCGTAATCAACGAAATCGAGGATGTTGTCGGCAGCCGGATGCTCTATCAGGTCAGCGATCTGGATATCATCGAACTGTATATCCGGGGTATCGCCGCCCGCCTGACGCATGACAATTCCGCGAATCTGTGATATTGTCTATACGATCGAATGCATTGCAATAGAAGAGGTGGAATTCTTTTGATACCGTTCAATGTGCCGCCCTGTTACGGCCAGGAAGAGCAGTATATCCGGGAAGCCATTCAAAATCACAAAATCAGCGGCGACGGCGTATTTACCAAGCGCTGCCACACGATCCTTGAAGCGATGACCGGCAGCAAAAAGGTGCTTCTGACCACTTCCTGCACCAGCGCGCTGGAGCTTGCGGCCATCCTGTGCGAGTTTAAGCCCGGTGATGAGGTGATCCTGCCCTCGTTTACCTTTTCCAGCACCGCCAACGCTTTTGCGCTGCGGGGCGCGGAACTCGTGTTCGTCGATATCGAGCCTGAAACCATGAATATCGATCCCGCGTGTATCCGGCGGGCGATAACGAGCCGCACCAAAGCAGTGGTCGTCATGCATTACGCGGGCGTATGCTGCGATATGAAGGCTATTCAGAAAATTGTTCACTCCGCCGGGCTTCACCTTGTGGAAGACGCGGCACAGGCGGTGGATTCCACCTATTTCGGCAAGGCGGCGGGCGCGCTGTCCGATATCGGGTGCTACAGCTTTCACGAAACGAA
>JBDRTL010000339.1:0-2078 GCA_043824045.1 Bacillota bacterium | reverse complement strand
CGTCGTTTTGGTTTCCATGCATCACACGGTTTAAAAAATCGCTTGTGTCCGCCTCGGTTTGCGGAAACCAGAAGATCGAAGAGAGGTACTCCGTCGACGCCCGGTCGTTCACCCATTTGCGGATGCTTGCGAAATCCTCCTGCCGGTATTCGCGCAGCATCACGTTTTTCCCGATCATGTGCGGCATAGGATGTCCCTCCTCAGTCGCCAAAGGACAGCGGATACTCCGGCACGGGATTTGAAAGCTTTTCGCCGTTCTTTTTGAGCACCGAAATCACGCTGTTGATGTTTTCCTGCTTGGTATAGGGGGTGATGATGAAGTCGTTGTAGCTGGTGTTGGAGGAAATCCGCGCGGGGATGACGATGAACCCGTCCGAAGCCGCAACGCCGTCCTTGACGCGGAACTTGATCTGGAAGAGGATGGTGGACATATCGCTGGGCTTGGTATTGCCCGCGAAGTCGAAGTTTGCCAGCGAATACACGATGTACTTGCCGTTGTACTCCTCGATGGGGTTGACGCGGTGGCTGTGATGCCCCACGATCAGATCCGCGCCGCCGTCGATGGCGATCTTGGCCAGCTTCTGCTGGTTGTCGTTGGGGTAATAATCCAGCTCCTCGCCCCAGTGGAACGCGCAGATGACGATTTCCGCGCCCTGTGCCCTCAGGCTTTGAATATCTTCCGGAACGTCGATTAACAAGCGTTCCAAATCTACCCGCAGCTGCTGATACGCCAAAACGCCTACCTTGACTCCGTACAGCGTAAATAGCGCGGGTTCGCTTTCGTCTGCGTATATGACCCCAGCATTCGAGAGCACCTGCTTGGTTTCGGCAAGCCCATCCTCGCCCATATCTAGCACATGGTTGTTCTGCAGGGTGACAAGCTCCACGCCGTTGTCCGGCAGCATCGACACATAAGCGGGATTGGCGCGAAACAGATAGTCGTTGCCCGCGCGTTCGCGGTTTCTGGACGCGGTGGTCAGCGTGCCTTCGAAGTTTAAAATGGTCAGGTCGTCGTTTTCCAGCATGTCTTTGACGTTTTTGAAGATGAAGTTGATATCCCGGCCCTGCTCGTCCAGCTCGCGCTCGAAGATGGATTTGCCGCTGGCCTGCACGTTGTCGCCGATGGTGAAGTCGCCGCCGAAGGTCATCAAAAGCACGATGGAGCCGTCCGCCTCGTAGCGGGGCAGGGTGGTATCCACGGGTTCGATCACCTCGGCGGATACCGTCTCCCCTGTCTCGTCGGTGATTGTGATGGAGATCACACCCGCGTCGATCAGGGCATCCTCCAGGGAGATATCCTGTTCGTCTTCGGTGGCAAACGCAAGCGAAGGTACAAACAGAAACAGGATCAACATCACGGCCATGAGCTTACGAAGCATGCAATTCCTCCATTTTGGGGGTCGGTCACAAATGCTGTAAAAAGTCGTCGATTCTGGAAAGCGCGACCGTCAGCTTGTCCAGCGCCGTTGCGTAGCAGCAGCGGATGAAGCCCTCGCCGCACGCGCCGAACGCCGTACCGGGCACGCAGGCGACTTCCTTTTCCTTGAGGAGACGTTCGCAGAAAACCTCGCTGGTCAACCCCGTTTTCGCGATGGACGGGAACACGTAAAACGCGCCCAGCGGCTCAAAACAGGAAAGCCCCATCTTGCGGACGCCGTCAAGCATCAGGCGGCGGCGGCGGTTGTAGCTTTCGCGCATGGTGACGATATCGGCATAGTTGTCCTCGCGGCCGCGCTTCAAAGCCTCTTCCGCGGCCACCTGCGCCTGCACCGACGCGCACATGATGGCGTACTGGTGAATCTTTACCATGTTCTCCATCAGCGGTGCGGGAGTCGCGATATAGCCGATGCGCCAGCCCGTCATGGCAAAGGCTTTGGAAAAGCCGCTCAGGTACACGGTGCGCTCCCACATATCGGGAAGCGACGCGATGCTCACGTGCCCTTCGTCGCTGTAGGTGAGTTCGGAGTAGACCTCGTCGCTGATCACGATCAGGTTGTGTTTGAGGATCACGTCGCGGATCTTTAGAAGGCTTTCCCGGTTGATCACCGCGCCCGTGGGGTTGTTGGGGTAGGGCATGA
>JBDRTL010000338.1:0-3411 GCA_043824045.1 Bacillota bacterium | reverse complement strand
ATCATGTCCATGACGATGACCCAGAAAATATTAGCTGCGCACTGCGGCAAAGAAAGCGTAAAGCCCGGTGATATGATCGTCGCAAACTGCGACCTGGTTCTGGGAAACGATATCACCGCGCCGGTCGCGGTCAACGAGTTTGAAAAGTGCGGCTGCTCCGGCGTGTTTGACTGCGGAAAGATCGCGCTGGTGATGGACCATTTCACGCCCAACAAGGATATCAAGGCAGCCGAGCAGGTGAAGAAGGTGCGGGAGTTCGCCAAGGCCAACAAGGTGAAACACTTCTTCGACGTCGGCGACATGGGCGTGGAACACGCGCTGCTGCCCGAACGCGGCATGGTGACCGCGGGCGACCTCGTGATCGGCGCGGACAGCCATACCTGCACCTATGGCGCGCTGGGCGCGTTTTCCACGGGCGTCGGCTCCACGGATATGGCGGCGGCGATGGCGAGTGGAAAGGCTTGGCTGCGCGTGCCGGAGGCGATCTCCGTGGTGCTCACGGGCAAGTGCAAACCAGGCGTGTCCGGCAAGGACGTGATTTTGCACCTCATCAGGCAGATCGGCGTGGACGGCGCTTTGTATCAATCGCTGGAGTTTTCGGGGGAGGGCGTCGCCGCCCTGACCGTAGACGACCGCCTGTGCATCTGCAACATGGCCATCGAGGCCGGGGGTAAAAACGGAATCTTCCCCGTGGACGGCCAGACGCTTGCCTACTTAAAGGAGCACGGCGCGGCCGAGCCGAAAATCTACGCGGCGGACACGGACGCGCAGTACGCGCGTGTCATTCCCATGGATTTGTCTTCTCTTACGCCGATCGTAGCCTTTCCGCACCTGCCGGAGAACGGGAAAACCTTTGACGAGATCGGCGACGTGCGGATTGATCAGGTGGTGGTCGGCTCATGCACAAACGGCAGGCTCTCCGATATGCGGGACGCGGCGAAAATATTGAACGGCAGGAAGGTGGCCGGGGGCGTGCGCATGATCGTGATCCCCGCCACGCAGAAGATCTGGCTGGACGCGATGCACGAAGGGCTGTTCGACATCTTTGTCAATGCCGGCTGCGCCGTGTCCACGCCCACCTGCGGGCCGTGCCTGGGCGGGCATATGGGCATATTGGCCAAGGGCGAGCGCTGCGTCGCCACCACCAACCGCAATTTCGTGGGGCGCATGGGCGATCCCCAGAGCGAAGTGTATCTGGCCAGCGCGGCCGTCGCGGCGGCGTCCGCCGTGATGGGCAAACTCGCCACGCCCGATATGCTCGATTGAGGAGAGGAGACAGCGTATGACACTGGAAGGAAAAGCCATCTGCTACGGGGATAATATCGACACCGACGTCATCATCCCCGCGCGTTATCTGAATACCTCGAACCCCGCGGAACTGGCGCAGCACTGCATGGAGGACATCGATCCCGATTTTCTCAAAAAGATTGAAAAGGGCGATATCGTCGCGGCGGGCTGGAACTTCGGCTGCGGTTCCTCGCGCGAACACGCGCCGCTGGCCATCAAAACCGCGGGAATCTCCTGCGTGGTTGCCAAAAGCTTTGCGCGCATCTTCTACCGCAACGCCATCAATATCGGCCTGCCGATCATCGTGTGCGACGCGGATATCAAAACCGGCGAACGCTTGAAGGTGGATTTGGTGAAAGGCGCTTTGGTGAACGAAACCACAGGCGTGCAAACGGCCTTCCCGGCATTCCCCGAATTTCTGCAGGGGATCATCGATGCGGGCGGGCTGATGCAGGCGATGTCGGGCGGTGTGTTCGAATGAATTTAAATCTCGTCCTCATTCCCGGCGACGGCATCGGGCCGGAAATCGTGGAGAGCGCGGCCCAGGTGCTGCGCGCGGTCGGCAGGAAGTTCGGGCATATGTTCCAAATGCAAGAGGTCGCCGCGGGCGGCTGCGCGATTGATCAATTCGGCGTTCCGCTGCCCGACGCAACCTTAAAAGCTTGTCTGGAAAGTGACAGCGTCCTTTTGGGCGCCGTCGGCGGGCCGAAGTGGGAAACCCTGCCCGGCCATCTGCGGCCGGAGCGCGCGCTGCTGGGCTTACGCAAGGGACTCGGGCTGTTTGCCAATCTCCGCCCCGTGAAGCTTGAAAAGGTGCTCGCCGCGGCATCGCCGCTTCGGGCGGATATCACCGACCGTGGCGTGGATTTGCTCATCGTGCGCGAACTGACGGGCGGGCTGTATTTCGGCGCGCGCGGCAGGGGCGAGGGCGAGCTGGGCCCCTATGCCTACGATACCGAAACCTACAGCGTGGAGGAGATCAGGCGCATCGGCGCCGTCGCCTTCGACGCGGCGCGAAAGCGCAGGGGCAAGGTGTGCAGCGTGGACAAGGCCAACGTGCTGGAATCCTCCCGCCTCTGGCGCGAGACGATGCACGAGCTGAAAAAAGAGTATCCCGACGTGGAATACTCCGATATGCTGGTGGATAACGCCGCCATGCAGCTGATCAAGGACCCCTCGCAGTTTGACGTGATGGTGACGAGCAACCTGTTCGGCGACATTTTGTCCGACGAAGCCTCGCAGCTGACAGGCTCCATCGGGCTTCTGGCGTCGGCGTCGCTTGGGAAAACCAAATGCGGCCTGTACGAGCCCATCCACGGCTCCGCGCCCGATATCGCGGGGCTTGGCGTCGCAAACCCCATCGCCACCATCCTCTCCGCGGCCATGATGCTGCGCCTGTCGTTTGACCTTGCTAAAGAAGCCGACGCGATCGAGGCGGCCATCGGGAAGGTGCTTGCGCTGGGCTGCCGCACAAAAGACATCGCCGCGGGAATGCCGAGCGTAGGCACGAAGGAAATCACGAAGAAGATTATCGCGGCCATCGAAGCGTGACCGCTGATGAATCTGCGCGGATAAATCACAACGGGGGTTTGATAATTCCTCAAACCGTGATACAATTATATATTGAAGACTAAAGCGATGGGGTGCTTGTATGGCGAAGACGCTGCTTTCGTTTGTGATACCATGCTACCGAAGTGAAAACACCGTAACGGGCGTGGTGGAGGAGATTATCCTGGCGGTGTCCGCGCGGCAGGATGAGTTTTCCCATGAAATCATCCTGGTCAACGACGGCAGCCCCGACGGCGTGGCGGACGTGATCGCGGGTCTGTGCCGGAAGCACCCGCAGATCGTGTTTGTAAATTTGAGCCGCAACTTCGGGCAGCACAGCGCCGTGATGGCGGGCTTTGCGAAGGTGCGGGGGCAGATCGTCGTCTGCCTGGACGACGACGGGCAAACCCCGGCCGACGAGTGCCTGAAGCTGGTAGATAAATTAAACGAAGGTTACGACATTGTGTTTGCGGAGTACGTACAACCCAAGCAAAGCCTGTTCCGCATCCTCGGCAGCCGCTTCAATACCGCGTGCAACCGCTTTTTCTTCGGTCAGCCCAAAAACCTGAAAACGAC
>JBDRTL010000337.1:0-2475 GCA_043824045.1 Bacillota bacterium | reverse complement strand
GGACGCCTTGTTGGCGATCAGGCGCGCGCTGATGGGGAGCACGGTTTCGAGGATTTCCAGATGGTTCTGTTTAAGCGTCGCGCCGGTTTCCACCAAATCCACGATCACGTCGGACAGGCCCAGAATCGGCGCGAGCTCGATGGAGCCGTTGAGCTTGATGATGTCGATCTCGCGGCTTTTGGCGGCGTAGAAAGCCTTGGCGATGACCGGGTATTTGGTCGCAACGCGCAGCGGCGCGGTGAAGTCCTCCCGGAAACCGGCGGGCGCGGCCACGCACATGCGGCACTTGCCAAAGCCCAAGTCCATCAGCTCGTACACGTCGTTTTCGCCCTCCAGCAGGGTGTCCTTGCCGCAGATTCCCACGTCGGCGGCGCCGCGTTCCACGTAGATCGCCACGTCGCTTGGCTTGACCAGCAGGTAGCGCACGCGGCCGCTTTCGTCAAAGCTCACCAGGCGTCGGTCGTCGGCCTGCACGCCGCAGCAGTCGTAATCGCAGGCGGTGAACAGCTTGCAAACTTCGTCCCCGAGCCTCCCCTTGGGCAGCGCAACGGTAAACATCAGCGCACCTCCTTGAGCGAGCCCTGCGCAAATCGCAGGGTTTGG
This sequence comes from Bacillota bacterium, assembly GCA_043824045.1. Classification (GTDB taxonomy): domain Bacteria; phylum Bacillota; class Clostridia; order Christensenellales; family Aristaeellaceae; genus CAXXOK01. The sequence goes on along the minus strand of JBDRTL010000337.1, from coordinate 1,872 downwards.
CCAACTTTCAGGTCGTCCGGCTTCTTTCCCGTGCGGGTGATCACGCGCAAGCCCTGCGCCGCCAGATCGAACACGGCTTGATGGAGTACTTGCAGGTCGTCGCCGTCCCGGTACAGCACCAGCGCGTCGGCGTCCAGCGCGCGCCGGTCGCTGAGCGTTCGGCTGAGTTCGTCCAGATAGACGGCGAAACCGATCCCGTCGGCCTGCTTTCCGAAGCGGCGCATGAGCAGGTCGTACCGCCCGCCGGAGAGCACGGCACGGGGCGCGCCCTGCACGTAGCCCTGAAAAACGATGCCGTTATAGTAGTCCAGCTCGTTGAGCATGGACAAATCCAGCCGCAGCGAGTCGGCGGCGTCCGCCGCGTCCAGCGTATCGTACAATGCCTTCAACTCGTCGAGCGCCGCCCCGGTCTGCGGATTGGCGGACAGTTGCTGCGCGGCGGGGAAGATCGTATCAAACGGTCCCGCAAGCGCCGTCATCCGCACGATGCGCCCGGCGAATTCCGGCGCGATCTCCTGCGCGGTGAGATAGGCCTCCAGTTCGTGCGCGTTCTTTTTGCGGATCAGCTTTAGCGCCTGCTCCTGCTGCCCGGGCGATAGGCCCGCGCCGTCTAAAAGCCCGGTGGTGAAGCCCATGTGGCTCACGTCCAGCACATAGGGGAGGCCGATGAGCTTCAAGCTTTCCACGGCCAGCCGCACTACCTCGCCCACGACGTATTCGTCCGCCTCGCCCATGGCTTCGATACCCATCTGCTCGATCTCGGCCACCTCGCGGTTGACCGCGGAATAGCTGTACACGCTTTCCTGATAATACACGCGCTCGATGCCCTCCCGCTCCCTGCGCGCGTGCTTGACGATGGAAAGCGTCACGTCGGGCTTGAGCGCCATCAGCTTGCCGTCCGGATTGGTGAAGGTGAGCACGTTTTCACTTTTCAAAAAGCTCTTGTTTTCCAGATACAGGCCGTATTCCTCAAACCGGCGCATGGAAAAACGCGTATATCCCAGGCTTTCGTACAGGCTGCGAAGCCGGGTCAGCAGTTGATTGCGTTTGGTTTCGGTGGGGGCCATAACGTCCTCCGTTCCATGGATGGGCGGGCATGTTTCGCAGTTCGGGAGCATCATAACACAGCCAGACGCTTTAGTCAAGTAACGCGGTGATGCGGTAGTGTAGAAAATTGTCGGCAATTTTTGTGCAGTTTTTCAGTCGGGAGCGAGCAGATCGTTTCGCTCATAGAGGTAGACAAAGTCGTACCACAGGCCTTCGGTCGCCGGTTCGGTGGCGATGAGCGTGTAATTGTCCGTAATCGTATCGGGCTGCCTGCCGCGCGTGACGACAAAGTCCGTAATGCCGTCTGCGATGTAGCGCGTCTGTTCGGCATACATCTCGTTCAGCGGCACGTTGGTATAGTGGAAATACTTCACGCTGGGCGTGACGTTTGCCGCCGTGTAGAAGCCCGTATCCATGAAGAAATAGTTGAGCATCGTCGCGTTTGGCGTCTGGCTGATGATCGCGGCGAAGCGGTACTGCATGGTCTCCCCGCGGGGCTTGAGCAGGTCTTTTATGTTCGGGCTGACCGCAAAGCAAAAAACCAGCGACAGCACGCCGAGCGTCGAAACAAACAGGATATAGAAAAGCGGCCGCCTGCCAAGCGCCTTGTCCAGCCACGCGCACACGGGCAGCATCAGAAACGCGGCAAACGCGGCGAAGATGAACCCGTAATAGACGTACGGCTTCCCGCCGATGAACACCAAAAGCCCCAGGAAGAACAGCAGGCTCCACAGCCATATCTTTTCCGCTGGCTTAAGTTTTTAGCTGACGGTGAACCAGATGAAGACAAGCGCCATCTGGACCGTGTAGGAGGGGTTATTGATA
>JBDRTL010000336.1:0-7848 GCA_043824045.1 Bacillota bacterium | reverse complement strand
ATGCCGCAGACCGGATGGATCGAAACCGGCAGCCCGAAGGTGAACAAGCTGTTTGAAAACACGCTGTGGGGGCAGCGCGGCAACTATCTGGATGTGCCCACCGATTGCCCCCAGCGCGACGAGCGCATGGGCTGGACGGGCGACGCGCAGGTGTTTTTCGGCACGGGCGCGTACAACATGGACGTCGCCGCGTTTTTCGCCAAATTCTTCTATGACCTGGGCAGGGAACAGACCGCTTTGGACGGTTGGGTGCCCGTGGTGATCCCCAGGCACGATGTGCGTCAGGTAGGCGCGTGCGCCTGGGGCGACGCCGCCACGATCATCCCCTGGCAGCTTTATGTGCGCTACGGCGACCAAACCCTGCTTCGTGAGCATTATCCCATCATGAAGGGGTGGGTGGACGCAATCCGCGCCCACGACGAGCAGACCGGGGCGACCCGCCTGTGGAAGGGTAGTTTCCATTACGGCGACTGGCTTGCGCTGGACGTGGAAGACCCCGTGGGCTACCGCTTCGGCGGCACGGAGCGCACCTACCTGGCCACCTGTTTTTATTACTATTCCGCCTGCCTGCTGGTCAAGGCGGCAAAGGCACTGAACCGGCACGCCGACGCCGAAACCTATCAGGCGCTGGCGGACGGCATTCAGGCGGCGTTCCTGCGCGAATACCTGACGGCCGGCGGGCGGCTTTCCGAAACCACGCAGACTGCCTATGTGCTGGCCCTGTTCGTCGGCATTCTGCCCGATAAAGCCCGCGCGCAGGCTGCCTATGCGCTGCGCATGAAGCTCAAGGCTTCCGATTATCACCTGCGCACGGGCTTTATCGGCACGGCGTACCTGTGCCGCGTGCTGTCGGCCACCGGCTCAAATGACATCGCCTACCGGCTGTTATTGCAGGAGGATTTTCCCAGCTGGCTGTACGAGGTGAACATGGGCGCGACCACCATTTGGGAGCGGTGGAACTCCATTCTCCCCGACGGCAGCATCAGCGATACGGGCATGAACTCTTTAAACCATTATTCCTACGGCTCGATCGTGGAGTGGATGTACCGCGACGTGTGCGGCATTGAGCCTTTGGAAGACGCGCCGGGTTTCCGCCGCTTCGCGCTCGCGCCCAAGCCCGACCGCTCGCTTTGCTTTGCCCGCGCGGCGTATCATTCCCCCGCCGGGCGCATCGAAAGCGAGTGGGCCTATCGGGACGGCGCGCTGCACTACCGCTTTTTGGTGCCGTATGGGGCAAGCGCGGCGCTTACGCTTCCCGGCGAAGCCCCCGCGGAACTTGCGGCGGGCGAACACCGCTTCACCCGTGAAGCGCCAAAGGAACAGCTGGATCTGCACACGCCGATGCGGCTGATATTGGCAAACGAGCAGGCGAAGCAGGCCCTTGCGGACACTCTGCCGGAGCTGCCCGCGATGATGCTGTTTGATATGATGGCGGGAGAGCGCAGCCTGCACGACCTGATCACCGAAGGATTTATCGCGCAAAACGATCCGCGACTGATGGAGCTTTTGACGATATGGAAAACAATCTAGCCCTGATCCTCGCCTATCTGGAACGGCGGATTCCCGGCGTGTTCAAGCAGCCGGGCAAACGCTTCCCCTATCCGTTTATCGATCCGGGTTCGATTTACGACGGCAATCTGTGGGACTGGGATACCTACTGGACCGTGTACGGGCTGATCGCCTATGCCGGTATGCATCCCGCCGATGAAACGGCCTTCCGTGAAAAGCTGATCCGGCATGGCAAGGGAAATGTGCTCAACTTTCTATCCTTCCAGCTGGAGGACGGCTACATTCCCATGATGGTTGCCAACAACATCCAGGGCGACAGCGAGGAAAGCTACCTCATCCGCAAGCACCGCGAGGGGCATATCCTCAACATGCACAAGCCGTTTTTGTGCCAGCAGGCCGCGCTGGTGAGCGATTTCTGCGGCGATTTTGGCTGGCTGAAAGACCATGCTGCGCAGTTTGAAAAATACTTCGCCTGCTACGATCAATATTACCTCCACGCAAAAACGGGGCTGTACGTATGGGCGGACGACGTGATGATCGGCATGGACAACGATCCCGCCACCTTCGGCCGCCCGCGCTTTTCCACGGCCAACGTGTTTTTGAACGCCTTCATGGTGATGGAATTAAACGCAATGGCAAAGATTTCATCAAAGCTCGGCAACAAAACCCGCGCCGCCGCGTATACGCGCAAGGCAGCCGCTTTGGCCGACGCCGTCCAGGCGAACTGCTGGGACGCGCGGGACCGCTTTTTCTATTCGCAGGACGTGGACATCAAAACCCGCGCGTACGACTGGTTCCACAAGGGACTTGGCGTTTTCTGGAGCACGCTGCCGATCAAAATACGCACGTGGACGGGCTTCATTCCGCTGCTGGCGGGCATCGCCACCAAAGAGCAGGCGGAAGACATCGTGCGCCGCCACATCAAAGACGAGGGCACCTTCGCCTCGCCGTACGGCATCCGCTCCCTGTCCAGAGACGAGAAAATGTACAATCTGGAGGCGACCAACAACCCCTCCAACTGGCTTGGGCCGATCTGGCTGGTGGTGAACTACGTAGTCTTCCGCGGGCTTTTAAATTACGGCTATATAAACGAGGCGCAGGACTTGTATAACAAAACTTTCAAACTGCTCGACGCCGATCTGGAAACGTCTGGCGAGCTGCACGAATATTACGTGCCCGAAACGGGCGAGCCCGTGATGAGCGCGGGATTTCTGAACTGGAACATGCTGGTGGTCAGCATGGCGCAGGAACTGAAAACCGAAGGGGGCGGCGTAAAATGAACACAGCGCAGCGCTGGCTGCCTTACGAATGGACGCTGCAAGCCGCCGAAACCGGCGTGCATAACCCCTTTGCCGACGTATCGCTGAAGGCGGCGGTTGACGGGCCGGACGGATATAAGCGCTTCGACGGCTTTTACGACGGCGGCGCTGTCTACAAGGTCCGCTATATGCCCATGCGGGAAGGCGAATACACGCTCACCCTGCGCTCCAACCTGCCCTCGCTGGACGGGCAGACCCACGCCTTCACCGCGCTCCCGGCCGCGGAGGGCAACCACGGCCCGGTAGGCATTGACGGCATGCACTTTTATCACGCGGACGGCGAGCGCTTCTTCGTGATGGGAACCACGGCCTACGTGTGGCACCACCGGCCCGCCGAAGTGCGGCGGCAAACCCTGCACGCCTTTCAAAGCAACGGGTTTAACAAGATCCGCATGCTGTTTTTCCCCAAGCACTACACCGGAGGCTACAACAAGATCGACGTCAGCTACGAGCCTCCCTGCTACCCTTTTGAAGGCGCGCCGCGCGCGTTTGATTTTCGCCGCCCCAACCCCGCCTATTTCCGCGAGTTTGAGGACAGGCTTATAGAACTGCGCGCGCGGGGCATCATCGCCGACGTGATCTTGTTCCATCCCTACGATTTCGGGCATTGGGACATCGACGCGGGCATGGACGAGGACGACGCCCTGCTGTACCTGCGCTACATCGTGGCCCGCCTCGCCTCGCATCCCAATGTTTGGTGGAGTTTGGCCAACGAATACGACATCCAGATGCTGCCGGATAAAAAGACGCTGGAAATCGGCATGCACCGACGCGACTGGGACGTGATCGGCGAGTTTGTGAAGGCGCGCGATCCCTCGCATCACCCGATCTCCTGCCACAACATCACATTCGGCGTGATCTACCCCAACCGCCCGTGGATGTCGCATGTGAGCTATCAGCACCCCGATACCTACACGCTGATGATGCAATTGCAGCGGCAGTATCAAAAACCCGTCATCGACGATGAATACCAGTACGAGGGCAACACGCCCGATTCCTGGGGCAGCAGCTCCGGCGAGGCCGTGGTGCAAAAGCACTGGCGCAGCGTGATGGCGGGCGGCTATGCCACCCACGGCGAGGCTTATATCAAAGACGGCAACAACCGCGATATTTTCTGGGCGTACGGCGGCGAGATGACTGGCGAAAGCGCGCCGAGGCTGAAATACTTAAAGGATATCCTGCAAACCGTGCGTTATGAGGAGATGGAACCCGATATCGCCGACAGCGACGGCCATCATTATTACACCCGCATGCGCGGCTCGGACGAATATCTGGTTTACATGCAGTACGATCTGCCCGGCGCCACCCTGCGCGTGGGCGAGTGGCGCGATCCCGCCGCCCGCGCCAACCGGCGCTACCGCGCAAGGGTTTACGATATCTGGAACTGCCGCCTGCTGACGGACGAAATCCTGCCCCCCAACACCCGCCTGCCAATCACCAAGTGGACTGTGGCACACCTCACGCGGGCGTACGACGCCTGATTCCTCTCCCCTTGTTTTCTCCGGATACACTCCTTTAACGAAACCCCCTTGAGCGAAAGTCCAAGGGGGTTTCCATCTGGCGCGCCTGTCGCGATTCGAACACGGGGCCTTTCGCCTTGTTCAAAGATTCCCGATCGTTCCCGCAGGAGACGTTATCTGCGGATGAAGCGTTCAGCGGAGCCGTCGGGATATCCTGCCCGGCCGCGTCTCTGCGCGGCATTGCCGTATTCCCGCACATACCGCACGCAGGCGGGCAGGACTTATCCGCACGTATACAGAAAACTTTACAAAGGCTTTTCATCGTTATCTGAACAACAAAGGAGCCGGATATGCAAAACGACAGTGCTTCAATGCCCGCGGAATTCCGCGTGAGACCCGTGAGAAAGCCCTCCGCCGCGAGGGAATTCGCGCTGCTCACGCTGGGTTCGCTTCTGATTGCCATCGGCGTATATTTCTTCAAGTTCCCAAACCACTTTTCCACCGGCGGGGTCAGCGGCATTTCCATAATTCTGACCCATTACTTTCCGGCGATCAGCCCGGCCGCGTACATGTTCGTGATCAACCAACTGCTGCTGCTGGCGGGGTTTATGATCTTCGGGCGCAGCTTTGGCGTGCGCACGGCCTTTTGCAGCATCGTGATGAGCGGCGCGGCATGGGTGCTGGAAGCCCTCGTGCCCCTGAGCGCGCCGCTCACCTCCCAGCCGCTGATGGAACTGATTTTCGCCGTCTCGCTGCCTGCCATCGGCAGCGCCATATTATTCAATCTGGAATCTTCCAGCGGCGGCACGGACATCGTGGCGATGGTTCTGCGCAAATTCACTTCGCTCAACATCGGGGTAAGCCTTTTGATCGGCGATTTTCTGATTACCTTGACGGCCCTTGCGGCCTTCGGGGTGGAAACGGGCCTGTTCAGTATTCTGGGCCTCATGATCAAGGCGGTGGTGGTGGATCTGGTGCTGGAGAACATCAAGGTGCACAAAAGCTTCCAGATCATTACCTCCAAGCCGGAAGCGATCGTGCGCTTCATCGTGGAGGAACTGCACCGCGGCGCTACCGAGCTGCACGGCGAAGGCGCGTTCACCCATCAGGACAAGACCGTGATCCTAACCGTGGTCAGCCGCGCGCAGGCAGTGAAACTGCGCCGCTTCGTGAAGGAGACCGATCCTTTCAGCTTCATCGTCATCACCAATACGGGCGAGATTATCGGCAAGGGTTTTCGCGGCGCCATATGATGCGGATGCATGTCTGTCGATCGCACAATCCCGACAAATGCAACAGCCCCGGAAGCGTTACGCTTCCGGGGCTGTTTGCTGGCGCGCCTAGCGCGATTCGAACGCGCGACCTTTCGCTGAGGAGGCGGACGCTCTATCCTGCTGAGCTATAGGCGCAAGGTTACAGTGCGTCACTTATTGTATTTTAATCGTTACGGGATGTCAAGGCGGGCAATCACACAAAGCCGATATGGTGGGCTTGTTTTTCACGCGTTTTTTCCCTGCTTTTCTTTGCGCGGGCACAGCTGTGAAGAATAGGCGACGATCATCCCCGACAGGAGGAAGAACAGCATATTCGGAGGCCGTGTATCAATGAACAGCAGCGCTTCCACCATGCTATGGCAAAGCAAAGCCATCGGCGCGAGCACGAGCAGTTTGACGTTCAACGGCACGTCTTTCCCAAAGTACAGGCGGCATCCGCGCAGCACAAGCAGCACCACGAATGCGATCGCGAGCAGGGTGAATACTCCCCCGCCTACCACCAGCGCCTGTAAAAACGAATTATGCAGGTGGTTTTGCAAAGGGATGCTGATCACCCTGGCAGAGCGTTCCATAGCATCCTCTTGCAGTTCGCCGATCAGCAGGGTCAGCGGGCGCTCCTCAATGCTTAAAAAAGCCGAACTGAACAGAACCATCCTGGATTCTATCGTGATGATCGCCGTATTCAGGCGGTTTTCCACAACGATGGCTTCCTCCGGGGCCTCGTTACCGGCCGCAATATCCGCCGCATTGCCTTCGGCAGTATCCCCGGTCTCTTCCGTTTGCGGAACATTTTCCTGCTGCGCGTGCTTTGCGTTCGCACCAATCGTTTGAAGCAGCAGCGGATAGCTGGCAAACACCAGACAAAACGATACAATGCCCGCCAGCACGCCGATCAGTTTCCGCCTTTTACGGCTTTGCATACGCACCGTAACATACGCATATGCGGTAACGCCGATCATCAGCCCCGTAACACCGATCGCCGCATTGCTGGCCGCCAGAATAATCGCCAGATACATGCCGGCCCCGGCCGCCGGATAGAGTATCCTAAGCCAAATCCGTTTTGTGGAAAAGAACAGATACAAAAGCAAAGCAAGCGCGGTATAGAGGTATGCCGAGCTGATATTGGGGTGTATCCCCAGAAAATTCAAACGGTACGGCTCCGCGTACATCCCGTTAATCCCCAGAATGTTTACAGTATCAATCGGGTTGACCCACGGATTTCCAGTCACCGCACCGATACACGCGATCCAGGCCAACACGCCCATCGGCAGGCTATAGGCCAGCGCAACCGTTTTCAAAAGCCTTGCGCGGGCGATGGGATCGTATAAAAAAGCAGCCGGAAACAGCACGCAGCAGGTCAACAGCAAATAGTATACCTGCAGAGAACTCTCCTGCAGATAAAAGTCGCCATTTACGACGCGCGTCAGCGGATACCACAGCGCGAGGCATACCGGCAGCCAGGTCACAACTGCGTTGGGCAGGCCGACGCGAATCAGGATATAAACAAACATTGCCATGGTCACTGGCACGACATACGCACCGGCGATTTTGCCTGCGCGATCGGGTGAAAGCATGAAAAGGACATGCACGAAAAACAGACCGACGACCCCGATTGAAAATATCCGGTCGGTATATTTGGTATCAGTCCTCTTAAATCCGTTTGCCCTCATGTGAACCTCCAAAACGCATTGCATAAAATTCCGGGCTTTTCCGCTGACGTTTTTTTACCCCGGGCCTGCCGCGTTTAGCCGGAGATCTCATCCAACGGTTATTGGAAAAACATCGTAAAGCAATGACCTCTATTGAATTACGCTTTCTTGGTCATAAGTCCTTTTCTTAACTCTCAGAGTATGCGGATTTTTCAATATATATGCCGTTTCCAGCGCAAAATGACGTCTGCCGGATCGTATCAAGTATCCATTCACAGGCTGAAAGCCCCATTGGTTTTCACGGGCAGGAGGATGATTGGAATGCTGTTTGCGAACGTCAGGGTGAGACGGCGGATATCATGTGGGTAACCGGGGCAAGACCCGGCGCGGTGAAGGTGAGGGTGACCGGGCCTTTTTTCCTGGGGGCGCGCACCACGCCGTAGGCGAGGCCGCGGAAGGTGGAGCGGACGGGGCTCCCCGGCAGGGTGTGGTCGGCGGGGTTGCCGTTATCCATGCCCAAGAGCGTGCCGCCGGAGACGGAAACCGCCACCTCCAGGTCGTGATCGGGAACTGCGACGCCGTGCCTGTCAACCAGTGCGATTTCAAACTGGCATATGGAGCGCCCGTCGGCGGGGAT
>JBDRTL010000335.1:0-6998 GCA_043824045.1 Bacillota bacterium | reverse complement strand
TTTCTTCAGCTGCAGGCGGACGGGCGGATTGTAAGCGTGGACAGCTACGCGACCACGATGGGCAGGGAATACGACGCGGCCTCGTTTGCCGGGCTGACGGGCATGAACCAAATGATCGTGAACCAGCTGTTTACGGCCTACGGCAAAGACAGCGCGCCGCTTTCCGATCTCATCGCCTATATCCGGACCGCCGTCGCCGCAAACCCGATGTACCAGGCCATGTTCCCGGCGGACGCCATGGAGCGGCTCTCTTCAGCGGCGGACATGTTCGTGGGCGAGACGCACTCCCGCGCGATTTTAAACACCCTGTTGCCCGAGGAGAGCGCGGAGACCTTCGCGCTGATCGAAACCGTGAAGGCAGCGCTCGATCAGACGGACGCTTCCTGTTTGCTGGTGGGGAACTCCGCCATCGCGTATGAAATGCATGAGTCTTTCCCCGCCGAGATGAACCGCATCACCCTCCTCACCGTCGCGGCCATTTTCCTGATCGTGGCGCTGGTGTTTCGCAAGCTCACCGTGCCGCTGATTTTAACCCTGATCATCCAGTGCGCGGTGTGGGTGACGATGGGAACCAGCTACCTGCAGGGAATCAGCATGTATTACCTGCCGCTGTTGATCGTGCAATGCCTGCTGCTGGGCGCGATGGTGGATTACGGCATCCTCTATGCCGATTACTACCGCGAGCTGCGCAAAACGAACGATAAAAAGAACTCCGTCATCCTCGCCCTGCGCAACTCCATCCATACCATCCTCACCTCGGGGCTGGTGCTCGTGAGCGTGACCGCCAGCCTGGGCGTCGTGCTCGTCGCCGCCGGCCCCGCCATCTCTGAAATCCTGCTCACCATCGCCAAGGGCGCGTTCGTCGCCATCCTCCTGATCGTGTTCGTGCTGCCAGGCGTGCTGGCGGCACTGGACAGGGGGAAGGATTAAGGATTGCGGGGCTGTGCGCCCCGCACCCCCACCAAAGAGCTGTGCTCTTTGGAAACCCATCATAACAAACAGGCCGCGCATTGCGCAGCCTGTGTTGGGTTTGTTAAGGGCACTGCCCTTAACTGGGGGTTTGGGGCGCACAGCCCCAACGTCCCCTTCAAATGTGCCAAATCCTGTTGTTGTATTCTGTTACTGTTCTATCTGACGAGAAATGCCCGGACTTTGCGGTGTTGACGACGGCCATTTTCAACCACTTGCCGCGGTTTTGGTAGTCGTCCATCATGCGGCGGTTGGCCATGGAATAGCTGCCGAAGTCCTTCAAAACAAAATAGCTGTCCGCCATCGCGCCGTGATCGCCCACCAGCAGGGTATGGTAAAGCTCCTGCAGGGTGAGCGGCTCGTTTGGGAAGATGGTGCCGTCGATAAACTGGCCGAGCGCTTTTCTTATCTCGGCGTTTGATTCAAAGATGGCCATGGGGCGGTAGGTGCCGTCGCGGTACATGTTTTCCACGGTATCGGCGCGCATGCCGAAGATATAGATGTTCTCGTCGCCCACGAGGTCGTGAATCTCCACGTTCGCGCCGTCCATGGTACCAAGGGTTACGGCGCCGTTCATCATAAACTTCATGTTGCCGGTGCCGCTGGCCTCCTTGCCCGCGGTGGACAGCTGCTGGCTGATCTCGGCGGCGGGCATGAGCACCTCGGCGGTGGAGACGTCGTAGTTTTCGATATACACCACCTTGAGCATCTTGCTTGCGCGCGGGTGGCCGGCTACAAGCCTGGCGAGCGCGTTGATGTAGCGGATGATGAGCTTGGCGCGGAAGTAGCCCGGCGCGGCCTTCGCGCCGAAGAGGAACGCGCGCGGCGGCATCGTATAGTTCGGGTCGTCCGCGATGCGGTTATAGAGCACCTGAATGTGCAGGGCGTTCAAAAGCTGCCGCTTGTACTCGTGCAGGCGCTTGGCCTGCACGTCGAAGATGAAGTCGGGGCTCACAACGTCGCCCTGCCGGTTCTTAATCAGCGCGGCCAGCCGTTCCTTGTTGATCCGCTTCACCTTTTCGTACTCGCCACGGAACGCCGCGTCGTCGGCAAAAGGCAATAGCTTTTCAAGCTCCTGCGCGTCGCCGCGGAAGCCGCCGCCGATCGCGCTTTCGATCAGGTCGGAAAGCCCGGGGTTGGCCGAGAGCAGCCACCGGCGGTGCGTGATGCCGTTGGTGATGGCGGTGAACTTTTCGGGGTTGAGCAGCCAGTAGTCGTGGAACAGCCCGTCGGTGAGGATTTTACCGTGCAGCTGGCTGACGGCGTTAACGCTGTACGCCTGCGACACGCAGAGGTTGGCCATCTGCACCTGCCCGAAGGCGAGGATCGCCATGCGGCCGATGCGGTCCCACTGGCCGGGGTAGGCCCTGAACAGGGCTTCGCACAGGCGGCGGTTCATCTCTTCCAATATCATGAGGATGCGCGGCAGGGTCTGCTTCATCATGTCCTGCGGCCAGCGCTCCAGCGCCTCCTGCATCACGGTGTGGTTGGTGTAGGCAAAGCAGCGGTTCACGATGGATTGCGCCTGCTCCCAGCCCAGCCCCTCCTGATCGATCAACAGCCGCATCAGCTCGGGGATGGCGAGGCCCGGGTGCGTGTCGTTGATATGGAAAACCACCTTCTCGGGCACGCGGTTGAAATCCGTACCGTAGCGCTTTTTAAACTTCTTGAGCGCGGTCTGGAGCGTGGCGGAGGTGAAGAAATACTGCTGCTTCATGCGCAGCATCTTGCCTTCCCAATGGCTGTCCTCGGGGTAGAGCACCTTGTTGATGACCTCCGCCATGCGCATTTCGTCCATGGCTTTGTCGTACTCGCCGCGCCCGAAGGTGTGCAGGTCAAAGGTTTCGCGGCTGCGGGCGGACCACGTGCGCAGCGTGTTCACCGCGCCCGAGCAATAGCCAACCACGGGCATATCGTAGGGCACGGCGTCGATGGTGTAGGCGTTCTCCAGCGCGAAGGATTGCCGCCCGCCCGTTTCGTATTCCTTCACGCTGCCGCCGAACTGCACCTGGCAGATGTCCTCGGTGACGGGGATCTCCCAGACGTTGCCGTCCTGCAGCCAGGGATCGGGCAGCTCCACCTGCTGGCCGTCCACGATTTTCTGGCGGAACAGCCCGTACTCGTAGCGGATGGTGCACCCGACCGAGGGAATGCCCAGCGTGGATAAACTGTCCAGAAAGCACGCGGCAAGCCGCCCCAGCCCGCCGTTGCCCAGCGCGGGCTCCGGCTCTTCCTCCATCAGATCGAGAATGTTGATCCCGAGGTCTTTGAGCGCGTTCCCGTAAGCAGTCTGCGCGCACATGTTGATGAGATTTTGGTTCATCGAACGCCCCATCAGAAACTCGATGGAAAGGTAATAGAGCGTCTTGCCCTGTTCGGCTTCATTCTTCTTGCGGCTCTCCATCCACAGTTCCATGATCTGGTCGCGGATGGCGGAGGCCGTGGCTTTATACAGCTGGTGTCTGGTGGCGCTTTCCACGGTGACGCCGTAGTAGCGCAGCAGCTTTCCGATAATCGTTTGCTTGATGGCGTCCCTGTCACATGCTTTCGCAGGCATAGCTTATCCTCCCGGAGATAATCGTTCAAACCGTATTATAGCATGAATACGATACGATGATCAAAACCACCTGTAACGATCCCGCAAAACCTGCTCTACGATGTTTCACGTGAAACATTCAGGAGCCGGTGGACTTATAATGTTTCAATCCAAACCGCCACATCCCGTAGGCGGGGAACACGAATAAAAGGCTGACGAGCGGCAGGAATATGTAGAACTTGCTGGTTTCTCTGCCAATTAAATACAAAAGCGGATAGTACTGGAACAGCGCCAGCGGCACGATGCAGGTGAGGAATTTAAGCACTCCTTTGCCGTAGACCGAGAAGGGATAGCGGCCGAACTCGCGCCCTCCGTCGGTCAGCACATTCATGAATTCCAGCCCCTCGATTGTGAAAAACGAGATCGCGGCGTAGATTAAAAACAGGCACGAAAACACCACGGCGCCGCAGACGATCATCATAATCAGCGTGAGAATCTTGTCCGGCGTCCACAGGATGCCGCTGGCCGGAATCGCGTACGCGAGCACCAGCGCCGCCTGTAGAATATTCCACAGCCGGCTGAAATCCATCTCCGAGGCGAGCACCTGAAAGATCAGCCCGCGCGGGCGCATGAGCATGCGGTCGAACGCGCCGTTTGAAATCAGGCGCGGGAACATGTCAAACGAGCGCGCGCCGCCCTCGGCGATGGCAAACCCCGTCTGCACCACGGCAAAGCCGATCAGCACCTCGGGGAAGGTGAACTCCTCCACGGTCTGAAACCGGGTCATCATAAACCACACGCCCAGCAGCGCAAAAAACGCAAGCAGGAACTGCGCGGCAACCTGTAAAAAGAACGAAACCTTATACTGCATCTGGCTTTTCAGGTGCATCAGCAGATATTTCCCGTACAGCTTCATGGTCAGCCTCCCTGCACGATGACTTTTTTGAGCGCCCTGCGCATCCACAGCCGCCCGAGCACGACCAGCACACAAAGCCAGAATAGTTGCAGGCCGATCCCCAGCAGCGCGTCCATGCCCGCGATGTTGCCCGAATAAATCCGAAGCGGCATATTCTGCATGGCGGCAAACGGCGTCAGCTCCGCCACGGCGCGCACGGCGGGCGGGAAGAACGGCAGCGGCACCACCGCCCCGGCCAGAAAGTCCACCGCCGCCGCCGCGATCCGGCGCACACCGACAGCCGAAAGCGTGAAAAACGCGCTGATGTAGATCAGCATCGAAAACGCCACCACCACCAAAAGCGCCAGCACCGCGGACAGCAGGAACAAAAGCATCTGCGTGATATCGGGCGGCAAAGTCATCCGAAGCGGCCCCGGAATCAGAAACGCGACCAGCAATATCGGCAGGCAGCGCAGCGCGCACTTGGCCAGCCGCGTGCCGGCAGACTGGCTGAACCAGCGGCCGTACAAATCCAGCGGGCGCACCATTTCGTAGGCGATGGAGCCGCTCGTGATCGCCGCAAAGATATCGTATTCGTAAAACCAGGTCATAAACAGCGCCAGAAACGCCTGCTGAATCCAGATGTAGGAAACCGTCTGCTGGAAGGTCATGGGAAACGCGTCCGGGTTTACGCGGTAGAACGCCGAAAACATCAAAAGCTCCATGAATCCCCAGGCGTACTGCGTCACCACGCCCGCGACGGCCGCCGCGCGGTACTGGATGGTGTGCGCAAACCGGATGCGGAATACCGAAAGGTAGGCTTTCATACGAATTCAAATCCTTCATGTCGGTTTGAGGCCGAGTATTTTTGTTGTGGCCGCGAAGAGAAGCCGCAGGCATAGCGGCGCTATATCAAGGTTTTTCGACAAAGGCCACGGCGAAAAGACGAAGGCGGCGAATTGGCGTGAAGGGTTTGGATTCGTATTATATCCGGTACTCCCGATACAGCGCCGCCACCATTTCCTCTGCCGAAATGCCGGACACCGACACATCGACGATCTCCGTCTGCGCGGCGATCTTCGCGATGGCGTCCGATACCGGGCACATGGAGGGGTCGAGCGTGATCACCATGCGGCCTTCGCGGCTTTCGCACAAAGTCATCCCCCGGGAAAGCGAGGGCGGCGCGCCGGAGTACAGCACCACAAGCGTCTTTTGCGCGGACGCACGGCGCCTGAGCTCGTCCAGCGTTCCGTCCAGCAATATCCTCCCCTTGCCGATCAGAAGAATGCGCTCGGTGAGCGCTTCGATGTCCTGCATGTCGTGGGTGGTGAGGATCACCGTCGTGCCCTGCTCTTTATTCAGCCGTTTGATGAACTGGCGCACGGCGATTTTCGAAACCGCGTCCAGGCCGATGGTCGGCTCGTCTAAAAACAGCATCTTCGGGCTGTGCAGAAGCGAAGCCGCGATCTCGCAGCGCATCCGCTGCCCGAGGCTTAAGGAGCGCGTCGGGGTTTTCAGGAGTTCGCAGAGGCTTAAAAGCTCCGTCAGTTCGGAAAGCGTCTTGCGGTACGCGCTCTCCGGCACGCGGTAGATGTCGCGGATCAAATCAAAGCTGTCGCACACGGGCACGTCCCACCACAGCTGGCTGCGCTGGCCGAACACCACGCCGATGTTCTTTACGTGCGCGGCGCGCTCCTTCCACGGCGTGCGCCCGTCGATCACGCACGCACCTGAATCAGGCGTGAGTATGCCGCACATGATCTTGATCGTGGTCGATTTGCCCGCGCCGTTGGGGCCGATGTAGCCGACCATCTCCCCGTCGTTTACGGTGAAGCTCACGTCGTTTAATGCGTGCACCGTTTCGTGCTCGCGCGAAAAGAGCGCTTTGGCGGCCTGTTTGAACCCGCTTTTACGCTTCACGACCCGAAAGGTTTTGCAGATTTCCGAAAGCTCGATCATAACGCCCTCCGCGATCGCGTACCGGGTTGTTCGTTTTTTCGCTGGAAATGCATGGTATCATATCGCGGTTTCGCTGTCAATTACTTGCCGACCTTTTTTTACCGTGGTATGATGGGGAAAAAGCGGGAGGCAGTATGAGCGGATATATTGAAACCATTCGCGGCAAGATCGGGCACGATTTGCTGATGATCGTCGGCGCGGGCGTGTTTGTGCACCAAAACGGCAGGCTGCTGCTCCAGCGCCGCCGGGACGACGGCACCTGGGCCGATCACGGCGGGTGCATCGAAATCGGCGAAACGCCAGAGGCCGCCGCGCGCCGCGAAATGCTGGAGGAAACGGGGCTTACGGCGGGGAAGCTGGAGTTTATCGGCATCTTTTCCGGTGAGGATTTTCTGCACACCTACCCCAACGGCGATCAGATTTATCTGGTCGGCATATATTACCTCTGCGAAGACTTCTCCGGAACACCCCTGATACAGACCGATGAAACCACCGATCTTCGGTGGTTTCCCGTGGACGCGCTCCCGGCGGAGATATCCGCCGTGATCCGTCAACCGCTGCACAAATGCCTAGAAATATTGCAGAGCCGGTCATGTTTCACGAGAAACATTCCAAGGCTGACAGACTGCGCGACTGCCA
>JBDRTL010000334.1:0-2869 GCA_043824045.1 Bacillota bacterium | reverse complement strand
CAAAGGAGAAAAAGCATGAAACGTGTTCTTGCCGTCATCACCGCGCTCGCGCTGGCGCTGTCCGGCGCGGCGCTTGCCGGGGGGGAGGACCTGGCTGCCGCGCCCAAAGCGGTCATCGAACAGCTGTATCAGGGAGAATATGATCCGGTGTTTAATCAGTCCACGGCCGACGTTCAGGCCGGATTGGGCTCCGCAGAGACCCTCGCCGCAATGTGGGTGCAGCTTTCGCAGGCTTTCGGCCCGTTTCAGGGAATAATCAGCGCCACCGCACGGGAGCAATCCGGGATGACCGTTTCCGAAGTGGTCTGCGCGCACGAGTTTGCCGACGTGACGTTCAGCGTGGTGCTGATGTCAAGCGGGCTTTTAGCCGGACTGACGGTCGCCGCCGTCGTCCCCAAAGCGGCGGAGAGCACGGCGGACCAAACGGCCTTTATCGCCGAGCCTGTCACCCTGCGCACGGGCAAAGCGGATGAAACGCAGGGCTTGCTGACTTTGCCAAACGGAGACGACCCCTTCCCCGCCGTGATCATGATGCAGGGCTCCGGCCCGTCGGACATGAACGAGACGGCGTTTGGCATTTCGCCGTTCCGCGACCTGGCCGAGGGTTTGGCGCAGGCCGGCGTTGCCAGCATCCGGTACGACAAATACACCTACGCCCACGCGGACCTGCTGCAGGCCGATCCCGCGCTTCTGGCGCGCTTCACCATCGAAGAGGAGTACGTCCCCGACGCGCGGGAAGCACTCATGCTTTTGCAGGCGGATGCGCGCATCGGCGATATATACCTGCTGGGGCACAGCCTGGGCGGCATGGTTGTCCCGCGCGTGATGCGGACGCTCGGCGCGGACAGCTTCGCCGGCGGAATCATTCTGGAAGGCTCGCCGCTGCCGCTGTGGGAAATACAGCATCACCAGAATCTCGCCCTGATCTCGAAGATGGCGCAAAGCGAGCAGGAATCGGCGATAACGCTGATCGCCGGCGAGGCGGCCAAGGTCGAACTGCTTCCGTCGCTTTCGGATGAGGAACTGCAAAACATACTGCTGTTCGGCATCTCGGCATATTATCAGAAAGATCAGATGTCCTCAGACGCCGCACAAATGGCCGTCGAGCTGCAAAAGCCGCTGTTCATCGCCCAGGGCGGCAAGGACTGGCAGGTCACGCCCGCCGACGGGATGGACGCGTGGCAGGAGGCGCTTGGCGACCGGCTTGCGGCGACTTACAAGCCGTACCCGGACATGAACCATATGCTGTGCGAAATGGAAGGCGAGCCCGCGGGCGATACCTCGGATTATCTGCCGGGCAGCCTCGTCAGCCAAACGCTGGTCGGCGATATCGCCGCGTGGATACTGGAGCAATAGTCAAACTGCCATCTCCCCAAGACACGCGTCGCCCTGCAGGCGCCCGATCATATCGTTATCATTCTTGGAAAAGCCGATACCGGGGATGATCAGCGCATGAGGCTGGCGTTAGCGAAAAGCCACGCCGCCCAATGCCTGCGCAACGCCAGGCACGATCTCTTTATCGTTCGGATTGCAGTGCACAAAAACAAACGCAGTCAGCATCACGATGAGATCCACGGCAAAGAATGCGGCGTGTTTTAGTCGTTTGTTCTGATCCATCCGCTTCCCTCCCTTACGGATTGCTCTGCTGCGTGTTCTTGGCAAACGCCGCCAAGTGTAATACAATGCCCATTGGTTTGAACGATCCGAAAGCTATATTCATGCATCGTATTGTCATCCTTCTTCCTGTTGAAACCGGATTTCCGCGGAGATATGGGAAACATGCCCGAAAAAGGAGAACACATATGCGCAGAAGAGACCGCCAGGTGACCGATCCGGAACAAATCGAAGCGATTTTGCAAAGCGCCGATTGCTGCCGCCTGGGTTTTGCGGACGACGGCCTCGCCTACATCGTGCCGATGAACTTCGGCGTCGCCAAAGAAGGCGGCAAGCTATGCCTGTACTTTCACAGCGCGTCCAAGGGTAAAAAGATCGAGCTGATTGAGAAGTACGGCAAAGCTTCGTTTGAGGCGGAGGCCGGCGGCGAACTGAAGCCGGGAAAACAGGCCTGCGATTACTCCTACCGATACCAAAGCGTTATGGGGCATGGGACGATATCGGTGCTGCGGGACGAAGAAAGCAAGCTGCGCGCCCTGCGCTGCATCATGGAGCACTACACCGGAAAAGCGGACTGGGAGATCCTTGCCAAAATGCTGCCCGTGGTCGTGGGCATCCGGCTCGAGATCGAGGCGATCACGGCAAAGGCCAACAAGCCGCTCAAAGTGTAGCAAAAAGAAAACGCATCCGAGGATGCGTTTTTTATATTCGCCTCTATTGCCCCTTCTTATGGTAAATCAGCCGCACGGTGTCCTCGATATCCGCGTCCAGCACGCTCAGGTCGGCGATGTCCAATTCCTGCGCCAGATCCGTGATGATCTCCGAAGCGCTGTAGCGCCGGTGGTCGAAGTGGCACCGGATTTTCATGCCCTCGATCTTTTGCAGCGTGACTTTCGGCGACCGGATTTCGGTTACGGGATGCCGAAGCTCCAGCGTGATCACGCGGTACGGGGACATGCGCTTGACGATGGAGTGAAGCGCGCCGTCTTCCACCACCTTGCCGTTGTTGATGACGATCAGGCGCTTGCACAGCTCCGATACGTCGCCCAGGTCGTGCGTGGTGAGCACCACGGTCACGCCGCGCTGTTTGTTGATGTTTTGGATAAACTCCCGCATGGCCTGCTTTGCGTCGATGTCCAGCCCGATGGTCGGCTCGTCCAAAAACACGATGGACGGCGAGTGGATCATCGCTGCGGCAAGCTCCCCGCGCATCTTCTGCCCCAGCGACAGCTGGCGCACGGGCGTATTGATGAAG
>JBDRTL010000333.1:0-2488 GCA_043824045.1 Bacillota bacterium | reverse complement strand
AGCACCGCGTCGTCCGTCTGCGGGATGACGGTCTGCCGCACGGCGACGCGCTTGCCGTCCGCGTCGAATATCCCGGTCTCCATGCGCGCGTTTTGCCCCGCGCCGCCGCCGAGTACGCGCATGTCCAGGCAGACCTCCGCCATTTCCTCCGTAACGACGGGCGTATACACATAGGCGCCCCACGTGGCGACGCACAGCGCCTGGGTTTTGCACAGGTACACACCGCGCGTGATACCGCTGCCCGTGTACCAGCGCGAGTTGGGCTGGCGGGAGTTGTCCACGCGCACCAGAAGCTCGTTGCCGCCCGGCCGCGCCACGCCGGTGATATCGGCCTCGAAGGAGGTGTAGCCGTACACATGCCCGCCGATCTTCGCGCCGTTGAGCCAGAGATCGCAGTGCATGTACACGCCCTCGAAATACAGGCTCGCGCGCTCGCCCGGCTTCACCATCGCGGCAAACCGCTTGCGGTACCAGCCGATTCCCGTGCGCGCATACCCGCCCGAGCCGCAGCTTTCGGCGTTCTCATCCACGGGATATTCGGCGGACCAATCGTGCGGCAGCTGCACGTCCCGCCACGCGGCGCTCTCCGGCGGCATGGCGGCGTCGTCCGTCAGGGCGAACTGCCAGTCAAATCCAAAGTTTTCCTTCTGCCGACATGCTTTTTGTTGAAAATAGCGTTCCATCTGCATACCTCCCTATACGCCTGCTGTGGGGTGTTTTCCTGTTTACAGTATACCGCAAAAACTGCGGCCTTGGTATCTGTGCATCATTTGGATGCGACTGGGGGACAGCTGCCTGTCCCCCCCCTCAGACCGTTGACAAACCCTATTTGACAACGGAATGATATCTTGTTCAAATGGTCTCGGTTTCGCGAAGCCAAGCGTGGCGCGGGCTAAGCTTACTCGTTCGTAAGTAATGCGTGCGCCATCGCAAAGGCGACAATGAAAACGGGACTTTTTCAACAAGCTACGGGGGGACAGTTGCCTGTCCCCCCGATGGTGTTGTGTACTTTGTTTTCGTTGGGTTTATTGCGCGGTAAGCCATGCGTCGTATTGCGCATAGAACTCGTTGAGGAGTTCCTGGAGACCGGAGTCGTAGCATTTTTGCACCATTTCGTTGATCGTGGCGTCTACGTCGTCTACCAGACCCAGCTCGAGCATCGGAACATAATCGTTGAGCACGCTGGAAACGGCGGCCACATAGGCCTTCACACTTGTGTCGTCAAATATGAAAGCGACCAGGGGATTGACCATCACACGGGTATCCCAAGCGTCCGAGATGGCCTGCTGGCGCGGATCGATGAACTCTTCGCGTATGTTGCCGTTCTTGATGGCCCAGGAGATGGAAATGCCCAGCGGGGTATAATCGTTAGTCTTGTCTGCCAGGCGCTTGTAATAGCCTTCCTGCTCCGCCCACTCATAGTGTACGCCTTCAAAGCCAAGCAGCAGCGCAGTGTTGATTTCCGTATCGTATTTGAGGATATCCAGCACCATGGCGGCGCGCTCGGGGTTTTCGGAACCGGCGGCAATCGCCATATCGTTATTGGAGTATGCTTCGGCTTGAACCAGATAATCGGTGGTCAGGTCATACGCCATGCAATAGGCATTCGGGTCTCTCTCTTCCAGCGGACGGATGTAGTTAAACACGGACATGTTCCATGCAATGGATGCGCCCTGCCCCGCTTCAAACGCATCGTCGTCGGTCACGGTGTTGGTCAGCGCGCTGCGGGACCATGCGCCCGCATCGGCCAGGGTCTTCATATCCTTGGCGAAATCGCGGTACCAATCCCATTCGTAGATGAGCTTGATGTCCTCTTTGGCGGGAAGTTCGCCGTCGTAGCTGAAAAGCAGGCCGAGATAGTTGGAATCAAGCGCGAGGAAGGAGTTATACTGCTGACGGTACACATCCCACATCTCCGCGTTGTCGGTAGCAGAGGCCATGGCATAGATTCCGCTTTCCGGCGTTTCCTGCTGGGCGATGGTGAGCAGGAAGCCCATGAAATCATCCCAGGAGGCCAGGGGTTCGATGCCGTATTTATCCATCAGGTCTTGCCGCACAGCCACGATCTTGCCCATGGGCTGTGCACGGTTGGACGGAACGGCCACAATTTCGCCGCCGATGGTCGTCTCGACCCAACTGGCGTCCGCCTGATATTGGCTGGTGAGGGGCATATAGGTATTGATGAAGTCTTCCGAGAGCATGTAGAACGATCCTTTTGCGGCTTCGGAGTACATAAAGCACCACGGCGCGGTGAAGATCAGATCCACCTGTTCGCCACCTGCCAGTACCAGGGGATACAACGTGGTGTAGTCGCTCCAGCTCATGAAGGCGACTTCGAGCTTGGTGTTAAACGGCGCAAGCTTTTCGTCAATCAGTGCTTTGACCTGGTCCCAGTCTTTTGGCGTATCGCCGATCAAGTACATGTTCACGGTGTAGTCCTTGGACAGGTCGGTGCTTGTGTAGAGGTCCGTGGTCGCCACAATGGTTG
>JBDRTL010000332.1:0-2611 GCA_043824045.1 Bacillota bacterium | reverse complement strand
TCCTCCAATTGCAGATCGCTGGGCTGCACTTCGCGCGCGACGACCTCCTTTGGCGCTTCGGTGATAACCACCTTCGCCGCGTTCATCCGCAGGTCGCGGTAGGCAAGCTTGTTTTCCTCAATCATGGCCTTCAAAGCAAAGCGCTTCACTTTGATGCCGTTGACCAGCGGAAGCGGTTCGGGGGTTACGATGACGCGGGACAGGCGTTTTAGCGTCGGGAGCTTCGAATTACGCGCGTTGATCTCCTGCATGAGGGTTTCCAGATACGCGTCGTCCTTATACGCCGATCCGACATTCAAAACCAGCACGATGTCCTCATATTTCTGGTTCTTTCCGGGCTTAAGCACGCCAAGCACCGTGGACTGCTCCACGCCGCCCATCGCCGAGAATACATTGTCCAGTTCGTCGGGGTACACATTCTCGCCCGATTCGTTGATGATTACATCCTTGCAGCGGCCCTCCACAAACATGCGGTCCCCGCGCTCAAGCCGCACCACGTCGCCCGTGGGGTACCAGCCGCCGTCAATCGTGTCCGGCGGCATCCGTTTGCCGTCGATCAGGCGGCCGGTGTGCAGGCTTTTTCCGCGGATGAACATCTCGCCGCGGCGGCCGTGCCCGTCGCTGGGCTTGACGCGGTATTCCACGTTGATGAGCGGCTTGCCTACGGAGCCGCTGATGCGCTTGCGCAGGTTCATACTTGTTTCCACGCTGGTGATGGCGGTTTCCGTCATGCCAAAGCCGCAGATGGTATAGTACCCGATCGCGTTGAGCGTCTTCAAATGCTCCATCGGGGTATAGCTCCCGCCCAGGATGATCGCGGTGATGTTGGAGCCCAGAAGCCGCGAGGTCAGGCTGCCGAAAAACACCTTCTCGGCGATTTGCAGCCCCAGGTCCGGCGCGACGGTCTGGATGCCCAAGCTCAGGGCCTTGAGCACATGGAACATGGTGCGCTTAAACGCGCTTTCCTTTGCGAGCTTCTTTTGCAGGCCGGTGCAGAAATTGTTCGCGACCAGCGGCACGGTCACCAGCAGGTTGGGCTGGCACTTCTGCGCCGTTTCCAGGATTGCCTGCGGGGTCCGGTTGGCGGGAAAGATATTGGAATAGCCAAGGAAGCAGCTCCACATCAGGTTGACGATAAAGCCGAACACATGGTGGAACGGAAGGAACGCGAACGAGCGGAAACTCTTGTTGGCCACAGCGCGCTTTAAGCTGTGGGACAGCAATTCGGATGAAAGCACCTGCTCCACGATCGCCTTGCCGTTGTAATCAAAGATCCGGCTGGTGCCTGTGGTGCCGCTGGTGCAAAGCGCCGCGTGGTCGCCCCACTGGCCGGGTACGAAATTCTCCGCCTCGGGCGCGTTGAACAGCGCGTTGGCGTCGATGAACTTCACCTTGCCTTCCAGCGGGCGGCTGACGGTGGTGACGATCGCTTTCGCGCCCGCCTGGCGGATGAGGAAATTGACCAGGTCGTCGGGCATGTTCACATCGACCAGCAGCGCGTTGTAACCCGCCTGGATGATACCCCAGAAAACCGGGAACCACTCCTTGCAGGTATCCACGGAAATCACGACGTAGGAATCCGGTTCTGCGTCGATGTTCATGCTCAGGTAGGCGGCGTAGTTTTTGGTCATACGGATGTATTCCGTGTAGGATAAGGTTTTGATTGCACCGTCCTCGAGCCAGCAGGCGGCTTCGGTATCGCCGTACCGGCTGATTAAATCATATAGGTTCTTCAGCGTTTTATTCGCGCGAAGCAAATCGCTGTACTGTTTGACGTCATGAACGGTTGTTATGGTTATCCCTTCTTTCCATAATAATCACGCAGAATGCGCTTGTTGAGCTTGGGGAGCGTGTCGTGCAGGAACATGGCTGCTCTCTGGTCCAGCCTGGCGATGCGGACGCGAAAACGCATCCGCTTGCGTTTGACGTTGCGAAGTACTTTGGCGGCGAGCTTGGACGGGGATAACCCCTTTTCCTCATCCGCGCTGATTTTCCGGGTACCGGATGTAAAGAAGCTCCGGTAAGGCGAGTCGTCCCCGACGGCTGCGGACAGCCGGCAGCGCTGGCTGCCTCCGTGATGGTCTCCGGGCTCGATCAGGGAAACTTGAATCCCCATCGAGTCACATTCCAGCGCGAGGCACTCGGCGTACCCTTCCACAGCGTGTTTGGAGGCCACGTACGCGCTCTGGAACGGAATTCCGAACAGGCCGTTCAGGGAGGAGAACAGCACGATTTTCCCGTTTTTCTGCGCGCGCATTTTCGGCATGACCTGCGATACAAAGTCCGTCATTGCCAAAAAGTTGGTCTGCATCACGCGGGAATAATCATCGGTTGAGGTTAACTCACAGGGGGAGAGGATGAGGATGGCGGCGCAATACACCAGCACATCCACACGCGGGCTGCGCGTGAGCGCTTCCCTGACGAATGCCGCGCGGCTTTTCTGATCCGTCACATCCAGATGCATTTCGCAGAGCATGCCATCCTGTTTTACGGCGCCGAAAGAACGCGCGCCGGATACGACAAACCAGCCGTCATCCGCAAATGCCCTTGCCGTTGCGAGTCCAAGCCCGCTGGAGCCGCCGATGATCCAAACGGTTCCCTTTTCCAATTG
>JBDRTL010000331.1:0-5926 GCA_043824045.1 Bacillota bacterium | reverse complement strand
GCGTTCCGCCATCCCTACGGCGATGAGCCGCAGATGATGTTCCACGTGATGGAAACGATGATTCCGCGCCTCGCCAGGCGGATGCAAAAACCGCTCAAACACAGCCCCCGCATGCGCCCGGTGCATGATTACGCGGTGGCGCTGTGGGGCGACGCGGTCATCCGCTTTGTTCTGCCGCGCGTGGGCGCGCTGCCTGTGTACCACATCAAGTTCGATTCGGAAAGCCTGAGCGCTATCCGCGCCGTGATGCGCGACGGCGAAAGCCCGCTGGGCATCGCGTCCGAAGGCCAGATCTCCTACCATTCGGAAACGCTGCCCCGCATCGAGCAGGGCACGATCCGCATGGGGTTTTGGTGCGCGCGCGATATCGAAAAGGCAGGCCGGAGCGAGCGGGTGATCGTGCTGCCGCTCTCCGTACACTACCGGTACGACGCGCGGGACTCGTGGAAAATCGGCCAAGCGGTGAAGCGGATCGAATCACTTTGCGGCCTCAAGTCCGATGCAGCCCGCAGCGCGGACGCAACGCCCGAAAGCCTCCTGCCGCGGATTGACGCAATCGAAAGCCGCCTGCTGGAGATGACGGAAGCCTTCTACGCGTCTTCCTACGGCTACCGGCCTTCCGGCGCGGAAACGCTCCATGACCGCTGGATGGCGATGCTGCCGTTTGCGCTCTCGGTGGCGGAGCATACGCTGGGGATCGACCCCGGAAATGGGGACGTCGTCCAGCGCATGTACCGCGTACGGCTGGAAGGGTGGGAGCGCATCTATCCGCAAAGCGCGGTGGAGGGGCTTACGCCGCTACAGGCCGCGCTGGCCGACCGCCGCGCGGGTGAGGCGTGGTACGCGATGCGGCATATGGAGCTTGTGGATTTAATGAACTACCACGACGCGAATTATTTCTGCGCCGCGCGTCCGTCCAGCCTGACCTTTGACCGGCTGGTGGAAACCGTCTTTACGCTGGAGGACTTGGCAAACCGGCTGATGGGCGGCAATATCACAAACCGCCCCAATGCCATCCGGAAAAACGCGGTGATCGTGCCGGGCGAGGCGATGGATCTCACGGCAAATCTGCCCGCGTACCACGCAAACGCCCGGCAGACCGTGCAGGCGCTGACCGGCGAGCTCGCCGGAAAATTCACTGATTGTATTGAGGTGTATCACAATGGAAAAAGCTGAAAACT
The DNA here is from genome assembly GCA_043824045.1 of Bacillota bacterium. Classification (GTDB taxonomy): domain Bacteria; phylum Bacillota; class Clostridia; order Christensenellales; family Aristaeellaceae; genus CAXXOK01. The sequence goes on along the minus strand of JBDRTL010000331.1, from coordinate 4,745 downwards.
CCTTGGGCAAGGCGAAAACCAGGCTCCCGCTGCGCGTGAAGCTCGGGTTTGGAATCGGGGATCTCGGCGGCAATCTTTTCTTCACCGCGATGGGCTTTTATACGCTGTTCTACCTCACGGACGTCGTGGGCATTTCCTCGGCGCTTGCCGGCGCGGCCATCCTTTTGGGGAAATTCTGGGACGCCGTCACCGACCCGATGATGGGCTTCATCTCCGACCGCACCCGGTCGCGTTTTGGGCGCAGGCGCCCGTATTTCCTCTTCGGCGCGCTGCCGCTGCTGTTAACCTCGTGGTACTTCTTCTCCGCGCCCGATTTCGCGAACTCCCAGACGGCGGGCTTTTTATGGGCGACGATCGTTTTGTGCCTGCTCAATACCGCGTACACGGTCGTCAACATCCCCTACGGGTCGCTGACGCCCGACCTCACCAAGGACTTTAAGGAGCGCACGTCGCTCAACGGCTACCGCTTCAGCTTTGCGGTTATCGGCACCATCCTGGGCGCGGCCATCGTGCTGCCGATCGTCAACCTGGTCGGCGAGCCGCACAGGGGCTTTTCCGCCGTGGGGCTTTTGTTCGGCGTGATCATGGCGGGCACCATCCTCGTTACGTTCTTCAACGTGCGCGAATCAACGCCCGCCAAGGCGGACAGGCCGAAGGAGAAGTTCTTCCCCACGTTCCTTGCCGTGTTCAAGAACAAAACCTACATGCGGCTGGCCGCCGTCTATACGCTGAACCTGACGGGCATCACCTTCGTGCAGACGATGCTGGTGTACTACTTCAAGTACATCTACCAGAACGAAAGCATGACGACGGTCGCCATGCTCCTGCTGCTGGGCGTTGCGATGATCTGCGTGCCGATCTCCGTACTGGTGGCGAAGAAGCTCGGCAAAAAGCGCACCTACCAGCTTGCGCTGTTGATCCTCGCCGTTTCCTGCCTGCTGATGTTCTTCTTTGCGCACACGCTCGGGATGCACTTCACGCTGGGCGTGATGGTGTTCGCGGGCGTTGGCATCGGATTTGGCTATGTGCCGCCGTTCGCCATGCTGCCGGACGTGGTCGAAGTGGACGCCGTACAGACCAAAAACCGCAGGGACGGCGCCTACTACGGCATGTGGACGTTCTTTTCAAAGATCGGCGTTGCGCTGGCCGCCGCGCTGGCGGGCGCGTTTTTGGGCCTTGCGCGCTTTGTGCCAAACGTCGCGGAGCAGACCGGCGCGACGATCTTCACCATCCGCCTCTTAATCGGCCCCGTACCCGCGCTGATCTTTATCGCCGGCATCTTCCTCATTCAGCGCTACCAGCTGGACGAAAAGACCTATAATACCATCATTGCGGCGGAGAAATAATCCCCGGATCATTGCGAAAGCAGAATATTGAATATCGCTTCACGAGCCCGGACAGGGGTTCCCGGGCCTTATTCCCTGTCGTCACGCGGAGCGCATCCGTGATAGCGCTGATAACAGGTTGAGAAATAGTAGGGATTGGCATACCCGACCATTGCCGCGATATTCCTGACCGGAAGATCGGCCTGATGGAGCAGCCGCTTTGCGTGCGTCATGCGGATTTCCAGCAGGTAATCCGTAAAATTTTTGCCCGTTTGTTTTTTGAAAAGACGGCTGAGATAGATATAGTTGATGTGGTATTGTTTGGAGAGCGATAAAAGATTGATCTCATCCGCATAATTGGTTTCCACATAGGCGGTAATTCTTTCGACGATGTCCGTACCCTGCGCGGAGCGGAACGGAAACATGGCCGACAGGGCGGCGGACAGCAGCGAGGCCACGCAGCTTTGCGCATCCGCGAGCGTGTGCAGCGCCTGTACCTGCGGCAGGTATTCAGTCAGCGTTTGCGTATTCGCCCCCGCCGCCGCGCAAATCCGCTTGAGAATCGCGTAGAATTCAAGGATCGCGCTTTGCACGGAGGCAACCGAATTCCAGCGGGAAGCGTGAAGCGGCGACAGGAGCTGGCGGGCAATCGCTTCGGTTTGGCCGAACTCCGCGCTTGCCAGCAGTTTCTCAAGCAGCGGGGCTTGTATCAGCGTCATGGGCGGCGGAAGCGAAAGAGCCGCGGTTTCATCATACGATACGACGGGGGAAGCCGCGTGCAGATATTGCAGCGCCTGCTGCGCTTTGGCATAGGCGTCCTGCGGCGGCATTTTGGCATATGCCTGCGAAAGCCCAAGGAGGACGGGGGCTTTGCTCGCGTCCTCCCAATTCTGCACGGCTGTTTCCAGGTTTTTGCGCAGGCTGTGCGCATCGGCGAAATCAAAGCAGATCAAAATTCCGGTATGCCGGTCCAGCTTTCGCCAGTAATAGTTGGCGTTGAGAACGTCATTCTGGCGAAAGGGAACATCCTGCAGGTTTCCGGCCCAAAGCGCCGCGATGACGCAATGGAACGGAGACGGCGGCGGCTTTGGCATCGGCGCGTTCGAAATCAGCGCGTCCAGTATGCGGGATACGGGCTCGCCGCTGCTGCTTTGGATCAGCAGGCGGTCCCGGATGCGCATCAGCGCGTCGTTGAGCTCCTTTTCGTCAAGGGGCTTCAGCATGTACTCGTCAGCCTGCGAGAGAATTGCCTGATGCATGAAACCGTAGTCCGAATGCTCGCTGAGAACGATCAACCCGCCGCGGTACCCCGTGCCGCGCAGATGCTTGAGCAGTTCTTCCCCGTTCATGATGGGCATCCGCATATCCATGACGATAATATCTACCGGCTGCCGGTCAAGCAGCTTGACAGCCTCCGCCCCGTTTTGCGCTTCGCCGGCGAGTTCCATGGACAGTCTGTCCCATTGAATCGCCCGGATAATGCCCTTGCGTATCCAGTATTCATCCTCAACGATCAGGATTTGAATCATCGGGGGAACTCCTTTCCAGCGGAATCGTCAGCACAACGGTCGTCCCGTCATGCTTCTCGCTTTCCATGTGGAACGTGAAGCGGTCGCCGTACAGAAGCCGGAGCCTGGCGTATAAGTTCGGCAGGCCGATTCCGTCCGTGGTCTGCGTATTGGAGCGTATCCTTTCAATCAGATCGGATAAGGCGTCCGGTTCGATTCCCTGCCCGTTGTCGGTTACCTCGATACGAAGGTTGTCACCTTCCTGCGAACACTGCAGGTATAAAACACCCGTATCCGGGCTTTGCTCCAGCCCGTGCGTGATGGCGTTGTCCACCATCGGCTGCAGAATGATTCTCGGAACCCGTACGTCCAGCAGCGAGGCGGGAATATCCAGCGTTGTCCGCAGGCGGTTTCCAAACCGGATGCTTTGAATGGCAAGATAGCTTTCGACGTGCGTGATTTCCTCCTTAAGCGTTGCATAGGTGCCCTTGGATTTGATGCTGGTGTGCATCATCTTCCCCAGTGATTTTGCCATCACGTTGATTTCGTCAACGCCGCGAATCAGCGCGATGCTGCTGATGGACTGCAGCACGTTGCTTAAGAAATGCGGATTGAGCTGCGCCTGAAGCAGGCGCAATTGCGCGCTCTTGTTTTCCAGTTTGAGTTTGTATTCCTGCGCGATGGAATCCTCCAGCTTGTCCAACAGCGTGTTAAAGGACGCGCTGAGCTGGGCGATTTCATCCGTTCCGCGGCAGGGAACCCGCGTGCTCAGCGAGTTGATGTCGATGGACCGCATCGCGACGGAAAGGTTTTCCAGCGGGCGCGAAATCGCGTAGGAGAGCAATATCGCCGCGACGATCACAAAACAAAACAGCGCGAGCACGATCAGGGTGATCGTCTGCGAGATCGACGACGCCGCGTCGTTGCTGTATTCGCTTGGCACGAGGTACAAAAGGCTCCAGTTGCTTCCCTCGATTGCCTGCCGCATGGGGATGAACGATTGGTTATCGATCGTCACCGACGGATCGGAACCATCGGCGATTTCGTACGCAAAGGCCTCGCCCAGCATCGCGTTGTCCGAGTCGTAGATGATCTGGGAATCGGAATTCAGCAGATAGATGCGCGTATCCGCGGAGATTTTCAAAGCGTCAAACAGCGGGTACAGATACGACGGATCAATGGTAATAAACATGGTTCCGGCAGGCCTGAACTGGGATTCCGTGTTGACGATCTTCCGGGCGACGGCAAAAACATAGGGCAGATTGTCTGCGGCGTGGTGTTTCATCAGCATGTGACGGGCCGTTGGAAGCAACATGAGGTCGCTTTCCCATTGCGAATCGGAAAGGAGCGCCTGGTACTGCGGCGGAAGATTGCTTGTGCCGGTCAGATGGCCGGCTTCGTCCCGGGAACAATAGGTGACGTTGTTTTGCGGATCCACGTATATGATGCTGAAAATGTTCGTGCGCGAGCCGATCAAAGACAGGAAAACGGACTGCAGCGCCGTAACGGTTTGCGTGTCGGACAGCGTTGCCGGATCGTGCGCCAGCGTTTTTAGATAATCCCGAAAACGCGGGTTTAGGTACGCGCTTTGAAAAATTCGGTTGTTCTCAAACACCGAGTCGCTGATTTGCTGCGCGGCGATTGTCAGCGTGCTGCGGACGGCGTCCCGCGATTGATCCTGGATAACGGCGAGCGCCTGGCGGTGCGTGATCTGGCTTTGAATAAACAGCGACAGCAGCGCCAGCAGAATCATCGTCAGCAGAACGCGATAGCGGATTCGGGATCTTCTTTGCATGATTTCACCTCCCGGTATGGATGATATACAGTATAATCAATTGAATCGATAACGGCCAGCGGCGGGAGCCGGATAGCTAAAATATTTTAGAAAATGGTTGATTTTGTTCATTTCCTT
>JBDRTL010000330.1:0-2359 GCA_043824045.1 Bacillota bacterium | reverse complement strand
CGCAGGGCGTACACGCTGGACGTACTGCCGTGGGCCCGCGCGGGCTGGACGGATTTCTCCGTGCAGGTGGACAACCAGCTGACCACCGGCCTGAAAACGAACGCGATCGGCGGCCTGCGGCTGAAGTTTGCGCGTATGGCGATGAAGGAATATAACCCGCTTTCAAAGGTCACGGGCGCGCTGCGCCAGCGGGAGGAAAGCGACACCGTCAAGGCCGTGGTCATGGCGCGGCCGGCGGCGGTGGGGCGCTTTGTGGTCGCCATCGGCTTCATGGGCACGGGGACGCGGTTTTACGATTGGTTTTCCAACTTCCGAGCCGGCTCGGCGGGCGGCTATCACAAGGGGTTTTATCAGCTTACGCAGGCGTTCGTTAAAAACGAGGCGCAGATCCTCTTTCCCGAAACGGCGGAGGCGCTGGGGCAGAAGAAGCTGACGCTTCATGATATCCTCACGGAAATGCAGGAAGAAAACAGCCGCTTTTCGCTGTGGATGGCGGGGCACAGCCAGGGCGCGGCGGTGATGCAGGTGTACTGCGACCGCCTGCTGCGCGAGAAAAACGTACGGCAGGCGTGCGTCTTTGGGTGCGGTTTCGCCTCGCCCACCGTCGCCGCGGACAATGCCGCCGCGGACGGCGGCGCGTATCCCCTCTATCACGTGCTCAACGCCGGCGATCTGGTGGTGCGCATGGGGTCGCTCAAGCACTTCGGCCTGTGCCTGCAGTATACGCCGGACGCAAAGTTCCGCGATCTCGCCTACGGCTGGAGCCAAACCGCCGCCGACCGCTGCGCGCGCCGGGACGCCGAGCGGCTGACGCTGTTTGTCACGGATATGCCCTCGTTTCTGCTTGCGTTCACGGCGCTGCTCACAGTTGTCTGCGAGGAAAAGTCGGACGACGCGATCTTCGGGGGTTCGGAGGGGCTGCTGTCCATCGCGCCGATCGGGAAGGTGTTTTCCTTCGCGGGCAAAAAGGCGAAGGGGACGCTGCGCGGCATGATCGCCTACATGCAAAAGACTTACCAGGAGATTTGCGGCCGCGGGATGGACGAACCGGCTGTCGTCTTCCTCATGGAGCGCTTCCGCCCCATCGTTAAAAGCATGCCGCTCCGGCGTCTGTTCGGCGCGCTGTACGACCGGCTGTATCCGCCCCACAGCCTCTGCCGCGAGGCGGCGGGAAACGGCGCGTATCTTAAAATCGTGAACGAGCGGAGCAAAAGGCTTACGCCCTTCCTCTGGCAGGATGACGCCGGCGCGCGGCCGCACAAGCGGTTCGCCAAAGCATTTTACACATTTGACGCGCTCCCGCCCGTCCGCCGCCCGCGCCCGCGTATGCGCCGCGCTTCACCGCGCCGCCGTACCCTCCAGGTGCGCCGGTGAGCGGCGGGTCTGTATCCAGATGCACGCAACCGTGACCGCCGTGCTGTTTGAGCGCGCGCCGCAAGCGGGCGCGGGTACTTGTGGTGCGGGCCGATTCTTGGTATAATAAACATTGGCGTATAATCATTTCTGATACATCAGCATCGGTCATAAGGAGTGCATGACTTTGAGCGATAATCGTTTTCCTGATTTAAAACAGCCCAACGGCGATCATCCGCGCGGGGATTCCTGGGAGCAGGAGCCCTTTGCGCCTTACGACGATCCCTTCATCAATCCCGAAGGCACCGGCACGCCGCTGACGGGAGAGGCTCCGCGCGGCGCGTTTGCGCGGCAAAATGATTCCTTTGCGCCCGAGCCGCCGATGGAGGAGTCCGTCCAACCCCCGCCTCAGCAGGCGAACAGGCAGCCTGTCCCCGCAAGGCCGGAGGAGGGAGAGGCCGCGCCCAGGCGCGGGGGCCGCGTTTCGCGCTTCCATGAAAGCGCCGGGCCCCAGCCGCCCGATACCCAGCCCGTGAGCAGGCAGGCCGATCCGGACGAACGGTTTTCCGGCCCCCGGACCGCCATGCCGCAGGAGAGTAAAAGCCCCGTGCGCCCGCCCATACAGGATAAATACCGTGTGCCCGTGCGCGGCGAAGGAACGCCGCAGCCCAGGCCGCAGGCGCCGCCTGTCCGGCAAAAGCCCGCGATAAGCCGCCCGAAGAACGATTTCGGCTGGCCTACGCCCGGCGATCAGCCGCCGGCGCGGGAGCCCGGCGACGGTAAAAAGCCGCCTAGGCGCGGCGGCAGGGGATTTTTAATTCTGCTCATCATCCTGATCGTGCTGGGCGGCGCGTTCGCCGGTATCTGGCTGCCCGACTGGGACAGCGTGGAAGGCGCCGTCGGCGAAACGATGAGCGCCATTCAGGACACGCTTAAAAACCTGATCATGCCCGAGGAAATCGTCATCCGCGCGTTCTCCGTGCAGCCGGATACGGGCACCGCGGGC
>JBDRTL010000329.1:0-8013 GCA_043824045.1 Bacillota bacterium | reverse complement strand
GGTTCCGGCGCGTCTGTTATGGTGACAGGGGATAACGTGACTGGAAATACTCCTTTTGCTATCCAAGATGGGACCGGAACAATCCTTGGGTTAGTTAAAGGTGATGGAACTTGGTATTTTATCGACAGGGTAGTTGGAACTGACATTCATGTCCATCGGCGCGTTCTGGCAGCTGTACGACAACGTGATTCCTTTGGTTCTCAAAAACACGTTCGGGATGAAAGACGGCGTTGCGGGCATCATCATGGCGCTTGACAACGTTCTTGCGCTTTTTTTACTGCCGTTTTTCGGCATGCTGTCGGATAGGACGAAGACGAAATTCGGCAGGCGGGCGCCCTATATCGTGTTTGGCACGCTGGGTGCCGTCATTTTAATGAACCTCCTGCCTGTCGCCGATAAAGCGAACAATTTTACGATGTTCATCGTCGTGCTTGCGTTCCTGCTGGTGGTGATGGGCACATATCGCTCCCCCGCCGTCGCCCTGATGCCGGACGTCACACCCAAGCCGCTGCGCTCCAAGGGTAACGCGGTCATCAACCTGATGGGCGCGTTCGGCGGTATCTTTACGCTGGTTGCCACGATGTTCCTGGTCTCTGAGCGAAATGTTCCGCAGGCCGACGGCACCGTGAAGGTGCTGGACAACTATACGCTGCTGTTCGCCGCCGTCGCCGCGCTGATGGTGATCGCCATCGTCGTGCTGCTTTTGAAAATCCGTGAAAACAAGCTCGCGGCGGAAACCGCCCGCTTCAACGACGCGTACGACGCGGAGAATAACCGGGAAAGCGAGCCCGCTGCCGGCAAGGGGAAAGCGGCCGTCCGCTCACTGCCGTCCGACGTACGCAAGAGCCTGTTTTTGATCCTCTCCTCCATCTTCTTCTGGTTCATGGGTTATAACGCGGTCACCACCGCGTTTACGAAATACGCCGCGCAGCAGTGGTCCTACGGCATTCAGGACGCTTCCATGTGCCTGATGGTCGCAACCGTCGCCGCCATTATCAGCTTCATCCCCGTGGGCATGGTCGCCTCGAAATACGGCCGCAAGCGCACCATCCAGTTCGGCGTCATCCTGCTGGCCTTGTGCTTCGGCGCGTTTGGCTTCTATCAGGCGTTTCACTTCACGCTCTATATCATCTTCGCGCTGGTCGGCGTCGCGTGGGCGTCCATCAACGTCAACAGCTACCCGATGGTCGTGGAAATCTCCAAGAGCGCGGACGTAGGCCAATTCACCGGATACTACTACACGTTCTCCATGGCCGCGCAGATCGTGACCCCGATTTTAAGCGGTTACCTGATGCAATACGTCGGCTACGGGGTGCTCGCGCCCTATGCCGCGCTGATGGTGGCGATCTCGCTGATCACCATCTCCCTGACCAGGCACGGGGATTCCAAGCCCGTCCCGCCCAAGGCCAAGCTGGAAGCATACGACGCGGGTGACGATTGATATGGCCTTCGCGCTTTGGGTTTTGTTCGCGTGCGCGGCGCTGCTATTCCTGTTCGCGCTCTATCTGTGGCTGATCGCGCCCGCGCGCAAGCCCTGCCCGCGGGAGTTCCGGCGGGACGTACTCTACGCGCACCGCGGCCTGCATGACGGCAACCATTCCGTGATCGAAAACAGCATGCGGGCGTTCGCACTCGCCGTGGAGCACGGCTATGGCATGGAGATGGATTTGCAAACCACGCGCGACGGCCGGGTGGTGATTCACCACGACCTGAACACCCTGCGCGTCTGCGGCGCGGACGCCGTGATCGAGCAGACGGATTACGCCGACCTGCCCCCGCTTCCGGACGGCACGCCGCTGCCGCTGTTTTCGGAGTTGCTCAAGCTCGTGGACGGCAAAACGCCGCTGATCATCGAACTCAAGTACCATAAACAGTATCTCCGTACGGTGCGCGCGGCGCTAACGTTACTGGAGGGATATTCGGGCGATTACTGCCTGGAATCGTTCCATCCGGCCATCGTGCAAACCCTGCGCAAGCACGCGCCGGGCGCGCTTCGCGGGCAGCTGTCGTCGGGCAATCTGGATAAGGATACCAATCCCGTCGCCGCGTTTATGCTCAAGCACCTGCTGATCAACGTGTTTTCCAGGCCGCACTTCATCGCCTACGATTTCTATCACGACCGCACGCCGTCGCTCAAGCTGTGCCGCCTGCTGTTCAAGCCCGTTCTTATCGCGTGGACGGTGAAAAGCCAGGCCGCGCTGGATGAAGCGCTTACGCGGTACGACACGGTGATATTCGAGGGCTTTATCCCGATTATCACCAGTTAAATTCTCTCTTATCCGAAAGGCGGTTTTCCATTGCAATTCTGTACCCTGTTCAGCGGATCAAGCGGGAACTGCGCGTATCTGTCCACGGACCGCGGCGGCCTGCTGATCGACTGCGGCATGAGCGGCAAGCAGACGCTGGAAGCGCTGCAGGCGGCGAAACTCGATATCTCCTCCATCCACGCTCTCCTGATCACGCACGAACACAACGACCACGTAAAGGGCGCAGGCATCATCAGCCGCAAGCTGAACATCCCGATCTACGCCACCGAAGGCACCTGGGAAGGAATGGGGCGCACGCTGGGCGAATTGCCCAAACACCACCGCATGGTCATTTGCGAAGGCGAGAGCTTTTTCCTAAACGATATCGAGGCCGTGCCCTTCCACATCCCGCACGACGCGAACGAGCCGACGGGTTTCCGTTTCTACATCGGGCGGCACAGCGTCGCCGTGGCAACCGACCTGGGGCATTTCTCAAAGTTCGTCTATCAGGCCGTCGAAGGCGCGAACATCGTGCTGCTGGAGAGCAACCACGATCCGGAGATGCTGAAAAACAACCCGTCGTATCCGGCGCGCCTGAAAACGCGCATCCTGGGGCGGAAGGGCCACCTGAGCAACGAGGCGGGCGCGCAGGCGGCGGTGAAACTTACACAGAGCGGCACCAAACACCTGCTGCTTGGGCACCTGAGCCAGGAAAACAACACCCCCCAAATCGCGTACCAAGTCGTATCGGCGGCCCTGATAGAAGCGGGCGCTGTGATCGGAGGGGACGTATCCCTGCACGTCGCCGACCGCTGCCAGGCCGGACATCTGTACTGCATATAGGGAGATTGCCATGGAGTTTCGCATGTTGGACGAGGTTGTGGAAATTGAGGGCGCCGGCCTGATGCTGTTTGCGGCGGAGGAGGATTGCCGGACGCTTTACAACGGCTGCAAAATACGGGATATCCGCGGCAACATCCACATTGCGGAAACCATCGCTAACCACGAAGGCCTGTCGTCCGTCTTCATCCGCGGCGGCCACGCGAACTACTTCAGGCGGCTGTTTCGCGACGTGCTTGTGGACGCGACGCTATTTGTGCTGGAAGATAAGGAAGCGCTCCGTTGATTACGGTTCTCTGCGTGGGAAAGCTTCGGGAGCGCTATTTTCTGGACGCGCAAAAGGAGTATGTCAAGCGCCTGTCCGCGCTGATGCCCTGCGCCGTCATCGAGGTGCCCGACGATCCCGAACCAAAGCAATTGTCCGGCGCCGCAATCGAAAAGACCTTGCAGGCCGAGGCAGAACGCCTGCTCATCAGAATTCCCGGCGCGGCTCACGTGGTCGCGCTGTGCATCGACGCAAAGCAGCACGCAAGCGCCGAACTGGCGGGCCGAATAAATGATTTGTTCATCTCCGGCAAAAGCGATATCGTGTTTGTGATCGGCGGATCGCTTGGGCTGCATCAAAGCGTGCTGAACCGCGCGCAGGAGCGCATGTCGATGAGCCGCCTGACTTTTCCCCACCAGCTTGCGCGGATTATGCTGCTGGAGCAGCTGTACCGCGCGGCCAAGATCAACGCGGGTCAGCGGTATCACAAATAACTTACTCCACGTATACCTGCACCCGATAGGTTTTCTTCGCGGTATCCGCCACCGATATCGTCTGCCCGTCCAAAGGTTTCCCGTCCACGACGAGGGAAACCTTTCGCTTTTCACCGCCGCCGTTGTTGTGAATGGTGATGCTGAACTCCCTGCCGCGGAATTCGCGCCGAACGGAAACGGTTTTCAGGTGCACGGGCAGGCAGGGGTCGATCATCAGCCCCTCATACTGCGGCTTGATGCCCAGGATGGACTGCGACGCCGCGTAGAAGTTCCACGCCGCCGTGCCCGTCAGCCAGCTGTTGCGCGCCTCGCCGGGCTTGAAGCTTTCCTTGCCGTTCACGGTCTGGCAGTATACGTAGGGCTCGGTGCGGTGCAGCTTCTGATCCTCGATATACACGGGCGCGGTGCGCCTGTACACGTCAAACGCCCGGTCGCCGTGGCCGAGCTCGGTTTCCGCGATCACAATCCACGGGTTGTTGTGGCAGAACACCGAGCCGTTTTCCTTGTACCCAGGCGGATAGGAGCTGATTTCACCCAAGTTCAGACGATAGGTCTGGAAAGCCGGCCAGTTGAGCACCACGCCGTATTCAAACAGCAGGTGTTTGCGCGTGGCATCGAGCGCTTTCTGCGCCATGCCGTTTCCCTTGCCGATGCCCGCCATTACGCACATGCCCTGCGGCTCGATGAAGATCTTTCCCTCGTCGCACTCGGCGCTTCCGACTTTGTCGCCGTTTGCGTCGTATGCGCGCAGGAACCATTCACCGTCCCAGCCGTATTGCTCGACAGCCTTGACCATCTTTTGCTTCTCCGCCTTGGCGAACGAGGCTTCCTGCGCGTCGCCCAGCAGCTCAAACAGCTCCGCGTAGCTGTCCGCCACGCCTACGAACATACCCGCGAGAAACACGCTCTCGGCGATGCCCGTATCGTTGTTCGTGACCGTCTGGAAGCTTTCGCCGGGCTCCTCGGAATAGCAGTTCAGGTTCAGGCAGTCGTTCCAGTCTGCGCGGCCGATCAGCGGCAGACCGTGTTGTCCCAGATGGCTGACGGTATAGCAAAACGAGCGGCGCAGGTGCTCCCTGAGCGTCGCGGCAAGCGTCGGATCGTTGTTGAAATCCACCATCACGTCCATAATGTCGAAATCGCCCGTCTCTTTCAGATAGGCCGCCACCGCGTAGATCAGCCAGAGCGGATCGTCATTGAAGCCGTTGCCGGCTTCCGCGTTGCCGCGCTTGGTGAGCGGCTGGTACTGGTGATACGCGCTGCCGTCGGGCAGCTGTGTGGCCGCGATGTCCAAAATGCGTTCCCTGGCGCGCTCGGGAATCAGGTGCACGAAGCCCAGCAGATCCTGGCTGCAGTCGCGGAAACCCATCCCGCGTCCGATGCCGCTTTCAAAATAGCTGGCGGAGCGGCTTATGTTGAAGGTCACCATGCACTGATACTGGTTCCACAGGTTGATCTGCCGGTTAAACTTCTCGTCCTCCGACTGGATGGTGAAGTGATTCAGCAGCTTCTTCCAGTGCTCTTTTAATTCGAAAAGGTTTTCGTTAAATTGCAAAGAAGATTGAAACGAGGAAAGCAATTCATGCGCGTCCTGCTTGTTGATCACGCCGGGCGCGGTAAACTTTTTGTCCTTGGGGCTTTCGCAGTAGCCGAGTACGAACACGAAGCTGACGCTCTCGCCCGCCTTGAGCGTACGGCGGATGTTGTGGCTGCCGATGGGCGCCCAGCCGTGCGCGACGCTGTTTCGCGGCTTATCCTCCATCACGGCCTGCGGCTTGCCAAATCCGTTGTACAGGCCCAGAAAGGCTTCGCGGTCGGTATCGTAACCGTCGACCTTCGCGTTGACGGCAAACACCGCGTAATGGCTGCGCCGTTCGCGGTACTCGGACTTATGGTAGATCACCGCGCCGCCGTTTTCCAGCTCCATTTCGCCCAGCGCGTAATTGCGCTGGTAATTGGTGCTGTCATCCTGCGCGTTCCACAGGCAGAACTCCACGAAGGAATACAGGCTGACCTGCTTTTCCCTGTCGGTTTCATTGGTCAGCGTTAGCTTGGTGACCTCGGCGCGGTACCCGCGCGGCACCATGGCGCACTGCTCGGCCTTCAGGCCGTTCTTTACGGAGGTGATCACGGTATATCCCATGCCGTGGCGGCACTCGTAGCTGTCCAGCTTCGTCTGGCACGGCTGCCAGCCGGGGTTCCACACAGTATCCCCGTCCCGCAGGTAGAAGTATTTACCGCCCGCGTCGGTGGGCACGTTGTTGTAGCGGTAGCGCGTCAGCCGCAAAAGCCGCGCGTCCTTATAAAAGGAATACCCGCCGGACGTGTTGCTCATCAGCGAAAAGAATGCTTCGCTGCCCAGGTAGTTGATCCACGGATACGGCGTTTCCGGACAGGTGATCACAAACTCGCTCTTCTGATCATCAAAGTACCCATAGTTCTTCATACGCATTCTCCCATACTGCATGGTTTGTCTTGCCCCCTAGCATACGGGTTTTTGTTTGTATTTGCAACAGGCAGTTTGACATGTTTATAACCTTGCCACCGGATAAGCGTTCGTGCTAGAATAAGCAGCAGGTTTCTAAACGAACAGATGGGAGACGCAATCGGGATGAAGGTCGTGATGATCGGCGCCGGCCCAGCCGGTTTGACTGCGGCATACGAGCTGTTATATAGACATCAGGGATACGAAGTCGTCGTACTGGAAAAATCCGGCGTGATCGGCGGCATCAGCCAAACGGTGCGGCACCACGGCAATCGCATGGATATCGGCGGCCACCGCTTTTTTTCCAAGGACCAGCGCGTGATGGACTGGTGGCAGCAGACGATGCCGCTGCAGGGCGCGCCGTCGCTTGACGATCTTCTTTTAAACCGCGAAATTCCGCTCGCCGAGGGCGGCCCCGATCCGCAGCGGGAGGACCGTGTGATGCTCCTGCGCAGCCGCGTGAGCCGCATCTATTATCAGGGGCATTTTTTTGATTATCCCGTCAGCCTGAAATGGAAAACGCTCAAGGCCATGGGGTTTATGACCACGCTGCAAGTGGGCTTCAGCTACCTGCATTCCGTGTTTCGCAAGCTGCCGGAAACGTCGCTTGAGAATTTCTATATCAATTCCTTCGGGCGCAAGCTTTACTCCATGTTTTTTGAAAGCTACACCGAAAAACTGTGGGGGCGGCACCCCCGGGCGATTTCCGCCGAGTGGGGCGCGCAGCGCACCAAAGGCCTCAGCATCCGCGGCGTGCTCAAAGATATGCTGCAAAAGGTGTTTGTCAGCAAGGAGAAGCGGCAGAAGTCCGTGCAGACCTCGCTGATCGAGGAGTTCCGGTACCCGAAATTCGGCCCCGGCCAACTGTGGGAAACGATCGCCGCGGACGTGCGGAAGATGGGCGGCGAGGTGCGCATGCGCTGCGACGTGACCGCCGTGGAAACCGACGGAGAGAAGATCACCGCCGTGCGATATCAACAGAGTGGCGGGGAAGTCCGCCTGGAGGCCGACGCGTTCTTTTCCTCCATGCCGGTTAAAGACCTGATTCGCGGGATGAACGGCGTGCCCGCCGATATCGATACGCTGGCGGGCGATCTCCCCTACCGCGATTTCATCACCGTCGGACTCCTGGTCAGCCGCCTGAATATCCGCAACGAAACGCAGCGCAGGACGCTTGGCGACATCATCCCCGACTGCTGGATTTACGTGCAGGACCGCGAGGTGAAGCTCGGGCGCTTGCAGATTTTCAACAACTGGTCGCCCTACATGGTCGAGGACTCCGAACATACTGTGTGGGTGGGGCTTGAGTACTTCTGCTCGGAGGGCGACGCGTTCTGGAACATGGATGCGGACGCATGCATCACGCTGGCTATCGACGAACTGATCAAAATCGGGATGCTGAAAAGCCGCGAGGACGTGCTCGATTCCCGCCGCGAACGCGTGCAAAAGGCCTATCCCGCCTATTTCGACAGCTACGCGCACATGGACCGGATCGTGGATTACCTTAACCGATACGAAAATCTGTACTGCATCGGCCGCAACGGCCAGCACCGCTATAACAACATGGACCACTCCATGGCCACGGCCTTCGAGGCAGTGAAAAACCTGACCACAGGCCAGGCCGACAAGCGCAATATCTGGAGCGTGAATACAGAGAAGGAGTATCACGAAGAAAAGTAACAT
>JBDRTL010000328.1:0-10121 GCA_043824045.1 Bacillota bacterium | reverse complement strand
CTGAGCGGCGGCGAAAACCAATCCGGGAAGTTCGCCATAGCCGCGCCGCGCAGGAGCTTGAACCCGCACAGCAAAGAGTCGAGAATCAGGGCGTAGACCGCGAAAACGCCAAGCTGTTTCAGGCTTGCGGGCTGCCCCTTCAGCCTACGGTGCAGGTGCGCCGCCAGCGCGCCGGGCAGCAATAACAGCAAAACTGTAGCTACGAGCTGCATCGTTTCATCCCTTCCGTCACACGAACTTTCTACCGGTATCGTATCACACAATCGGCGCGATGAAAAGCCGCCCGATGCGGGAAGCTTAGCGATCTCACCCTTTTCACGCAGGCGTTTTTGTGGTAATGTATGGGATGATATCGGCTAAACGATCACAGCGGCAAAGACGACGTCTTTTAGCCGCGTTTTGTGGATAAACGGGAGGTATCGCCTTGATCGGAATCCTGAGTTACGGCATCGGCAACGTCGGCTCCATCCGCAATATGCTCAAAAAAGCGGGCGCGGTGAGCGTGATCGTGCAGACGGCGGACGAGCTGTCGGCCTGCGACAAGCTCATCCTGCCCGGCGTGGGCGCGTTTGACACCGGCATGGATTTGCTCAACAAGTCCGGCATGCGGCATGCGCTGGACGATGCCGTACAGGGCGGAAAACCGCTGCTTGGCATCTGCCTGGGCATGCAGATGCTTGGCGAGAAGAGCGAGGAAGGCAAGCTCGCCGGTCTGTCGTATATTCCGTTTCATAACGTCCGCTTCCGGCTGGACCCCGCGCAGTACAAAGTGCCGCACATGGGCTGGAATTACGTCACGATCACCGATGAAACCGACCCGCTGGTGAAGGGGCTTTCGGAAAAGCAGCGCTATTACTTCGTGCACAGCTACCACGCGCAATGTTCGGATAACCGCGACGCGCTGATGCTTTGCGATTACGGCTATTCCTTCACGGCTGCGGTGCGCCGCGGCAACGTATGGGGCACGCAGTTCCACCCCGAAAAAAGCCACCGTTTCGGCATGGCGCTTTTCAAATACTTCGCGGAGGAATGCTGATATGTACAGCCGCCCGCGCCTGATTCCCTGCCTGCTCCTGTCGGGCGGCAACCTGGTCAAGACCCGGAAATTCAAGGACCCGACCTATCTTGGCGACCCGATCAACGCCGTGAAAATTTTCAGCGAAAAATGCGTGGACGAGCTGTGCGTTCAGGACATCGAAGCCAGCAGGAACGGCAAAGGCCCGGATTTTGGCCTCCTGTCCGAAATCGCGACCGAAGCCTTTATGCCGCTGAGCTACGGAGGCGGAATCACAACGCTGGAACAGGCGCGCCAACTCTTCCATATCGGGTTTGAAAAGGTGATTTTGAATACCGCCTGGCAGCGCAATCCCGCGCTTCTTACCGAGATTTCCAAAACCTTCGGCGTGCAGAGCGTGATCGCCTCCATCGACGTGAGGCAGGACCTGCTACGCCGCTACCGCTGCTATTATACGGACGGCACGGAGCTTGCCGAAGGCACGCCGGTCGAGCTTGCCAAACGCGCCGAAGAACTGGGCGCGGGCGAGATATTGCTAAACAGCATCGACCGCGACGGCGGCATGCAGGGATACGACCTGAAGCTCATCCAGAGCGTGGCCGAGGCGGTCGGCATTCCGCTGATCGCGTGCGGCGGCGCGGGCGGCGCGCAGGACATGAAATCCGCGCTGCGCGCGGGCGCGCACGCAGCGGCCGCGGGCAGCATGTACGTGTTTTACGGCCCCCGCCGGGCTGTGCTCATCCATGTGCCGCCGGAAAAAGAGCTGTACGAGATGGGGGTATTCTGCGATGCCTGACATATGCGCCCGCTGCGTGATGGATACGACCGATCCCGCGATCACCTTTGACGAAGCGGGCGTATGCTCCTGCTGCAGGCGGTACGACGAGCACAAGAAGCTCCGCGGCTACCGCCCCGGCAAAAGCGAAGCGGAACTCAAAGCCCTCGTGCAAAAAATCAAGGACGCGGGCAAAGATAAAGAGTTTGACTGCATCGTAGGCATCTCCGGCGGCGTGGACAGCGCCTACCTCGCCCACACCGCCCATAAACTTGGGCTTCGGATGCTCGCCGTGCACGTGGACACGGGCTGGAACTCCGAGATCGCCGTGCGTAACATCGAGCGCCTGTGCAACGCGCTGGGGCTTGAGCTGCACACCATCGTGCAGGACTGGCCGACCATGAAGGAGCTACAGCGGGCGTACCTGCTGTCGGGGCTTTCCAACCTCGACGTGCCGCAGGACCACCTGCTGGTCGCCGCGGTGTACCGGTTCTCCAAACAATACGGCGTGCGCTATGTCCTAAACGGCACCAACATCGCCACGGAAGGCGCGTCGTCGCCGTTTTCCACGCAGCTGAGTTGCATGGATTCATGGCACCTGCGCAGCGTGTACCATAAGCGGGGGCGCGGCAAAAGTTTGCGGAAGTATCAGATGCTTTCGCTCGTCCAGGCGCGCTGGAAGTTCACGGCCATCGAGCAGGTGAACCTTTTAAACCACACCCCCTATTCCAAAAAAGAAGCCATCCAAACGCTTTCGCGCGCATACGGCTGGGAATACTACGGCGGCAAGCACTTCGAAAGCCGGTTTACGAAATGGTTCCAGTCCGCGTACCTGCCGAAGAAATTCGGGTACGACAAGCGCCGCTACCACCTCTCCTGCCTGATCAACAACGGCGAAATGACACGCGACGAAGCGCTGCAGGAACTTGCCCGCCCGCCCTACGATCCCGTGCAGATGCGCGAGGACGAGGCGTATATCCTAAAAAAACTGGATATCTCACAAACCGAATGGGACGCCGTGATGGCTTCCCCGCCCACGCCAAACGACGCGTATTTTTCGCAGGAGACATTGATCCGTTTCGCGCAAAAGCTGCTGGGCAAGAAGCGAACGGCAGCCATCAAGCACCGGAAGTCCGTATAGAATTTTTAGGCGGGTAATGTTAAATCAGGTTTACTCCCTGAAGATATATCACGGTGATCCCGAGTAAAACCACATACATCGCGAACCAGTTCAGCGATACTTTGGTGATGATGCTAAGGAAGAAGCGGATGGCCAGATAGCCGCTGACGCCCGCGACCGCCATGCCGATGAGGATCGCCGTCAGATCGCCCGTCTGGGCAAACGCGCCCGCCTTGTACGCGTCGTACCCTTCGCTCACAAAGCTGCCGAGGATAGCGGGCATGCTCATCATAAAGCTGAACCTGGCGGCGGCTTTGCGGTCGAGCCCCGAGGCCACGCCGCCGAAGATCGTGGACCCGCTACGGCTCACGCCCGGCAGGATGCCCACGGCCTGCAGGCAGCCCATCACAAACGCCTGCGCAACCCCGACCTGTTCTTTTCCCTTGCCCATCCGCTGCGCGTGTTGCGATATCCATTGCGTCAAGACCAGAAATAGCCCTGTGATCAGGAAGCTGATTCCCAGCATGGAGTTGCCGGAAACCAATGCCAAAAGCTGGTCGTTGAGGGCAATCTTGGCGATCAGTGCGGGAATGGACGCGATCAAAAGCAGTAGCAGCGTCCTGTCCTTGATCGGGTGCGCAATCATGTGCAGCCATTCGCGCCAGAATACAGCGAGCACAGCAAGCAGCGTGCCGACGTGCAGCAGAATATTGAACAGCAGCTGATGCTCCAAATCCACTTTGAGTAAGATTTCCAGCAGGTTCAGATGCCCGCTGGAAGACACCGGCAGAAACTCCGCCAGCCCCTGCGCAAGGCCCAGGACCGCCGCTTTGAGAATGCTCATGAAAAGCCCCCTATGCCCTATCAGGTATATGCTTTGATCGGTTTATCCGCGCCATTCCACCAAATCGCGCAAAGGAAGCCGCGGTCTGGCGGCCGGTGCTTCGTCCGGATATCCCAGGGAAACCGCCGCGACCAAAAGCGAATCCCGCCCAAGCCACGCGCAAAGCTCGTCATACGCGCTGAACGTATCGCAGACCCACAGGGAACCGATGCCCAATTCCAGCGCGCGCAGATGCATGTTTTCGATCGCCGCCCCGACGGACTGGGTATCGACGATCCTGAAAACCCGCTGCGGGATGGTCTGCTCGTTCCACGGCGCGGTGTCCCTCGGGTTGAAGATGAAAACCGTCGCAGGCGCCTCCCGCATGATCTTAAACGTGTATTCCGCGCTACCCGTGGGGATGCCCTTTTCCTTAAACGCCAGAAGCCCCGCCTGCAAACAGGCGGACATTTGCTCCCGTTCCTCGTTTTGCACCACGACGAACCGCCAGGGCTGGTTGTTTTTCCCGGAAGGCGCCAGGCGGGCCGCGTCAAGGATGGCTTCGATGCTCTCGCGCGGGAGAGCGTCGGGTCTAAACCTCCGTATGCTTCTGCGGCTTTGTATCGCTTGCAGTACGTCCATTTTTCTCCCTCCCCGTCCGTTGCTGGCATCAATGTACCATAGCTTAACGGCCATGTAAAGAGCTTGCATTGTTTAGTCATGCGGGAATTTCATCTGATCCGGCATTCCTGTTCGCATTGTTTTTTTCTGCGTCATTCCCTTCTTTTCAGCCTGTATCGCGTTTTGTATATTTACAGTATATTCACAGTTCGACGCTTTTAAAGCCGCATCTTATGCTATAATTAAATGGATTGCGAGCTACCCAAAATGAATGGAAGGAAGAATTTCAATTGGATACGCAAACAAAAACAGCGGTCGTTACGGATACCACCTGTGACCTGACCGACGAACAGCTGAATCGATACAGCATCCGCATGATCCCGCTTCGGATTATATGCCAGAACAGGGAATACAAGGACCGTGTTGAGCTCGGCCCGGATGAGATCTATGAGATCATGGACTCCGAGCTTCCCAAAACCAGCCTGCCCCTGCCGGAAGATGTCCACGCGCTCTATACCCAGCTGATTGCCGAAGGCTATACCGACGTTTTGCACCTGTGCATCTCCTCGGGGCTCAGCGGCACCTGGAACATGATCCGCATCCTGGCCGAAGACTATCAGGACCGCCTGTATATCCGCGTGATCGATTCCAAAACCCTTTCCACGGGGCTCGGATTTATGGTGCTTGCCGCTGCCAAGGCGCTGGAAGAAGGCGCAACGCCCGATCAGGCCATCCAGGCGGTGCAGGCGGTGCGCGGTTCGCAGCTTGGCATGTTTGTGATCCGGACGCTGGAATACCTGCGCAAGGGCGGCCGCATCGGTCTGGTGGAAGGCGTGATGGGCAATCTGCTGCAGATCAAGCCCATCGTGTATGTCAACAGCGACGGCATCTACGAAACGCTGGCCAAAGCGCGCGGCTACAAGGCGGCCGTGGATACGATGATACAGGAAGCCGTCAGGCGGTTTGGCAAAACCAAAATCAATCTTTCTATCGTCCACGGGCAGGCGCAGGAGGAAGCGCAGAAGCTGCTGGAGAGGTTGAAGCAGTTGCTCAATGTCGCAGGCAGCCTGATTGCGCCCGTCAGCCCCGTGCTCGCCATCCACTCCGGGCGCGGCCTGCTGGGGATCATCGCCTACACGGTCGATTAATTTTTACCTGACAGTCGGAGGGGTGCGGATGCGAAAGGTATCAGCCGGCGGGGGTTTTTTCGGATTCAAAGGAATCTCTTGGGGCTTGCTGCTCCTCCTATTCATCGGAACCCTTGCGTTTGCGTCGGCTGAGGCGCTCGGCTCCTTTTCCGGTCGCGTCTGGAACGATATAAACAACGACGGGCTGATGGACGAAACCGAGCCCGGCGTGGGCGGTGTTGCCCTTGCCCTGCGGCGCGCGGATACGGGAGAAACCATCACCGTAGTCAGCGACGAGGCAGGGGCTTTTATTTTTTCATCGCTTTTCGACGGTTCCTATCGTTTCAGCGTGGACGTACCCCGCAGCATGCTGTTCGCGCGCTACCGCAAGGAAGGCGGCGACCTGCGCTCGGTGCTGACGGGCGAGGAAAACGACGCGACCCGCACCTATGTGATCAGCGGCGGGGAAACGCTCAGGAACATGAACGTCGGCCTGGTGGATAGCGCAATTTTAAAAGGCATGGCGTTTCTGGACCTGAACTACAACGGCAATTACGACGAGGGCGAGCCGCCGTACTCGGGTGTGGTTGTGGAAGTGATCCGCAATGCAAGCGAGCGCTCGCTCGGGCGCGTGTACACCGGCGCGGACGGCCTGTTTTCCATTGATTCGGTCCGCTCGGGTAACTACCGCCTGCGCGCCATATTGCCCGACGACGGCAGCACGTTTACCTGTGTGCCGGCAACGCCCGGGGTTTTTCCCAATCTGTTCGCCGCCCGCCCGGGCCGGCGTGAAAACTCCATTCCGTCCATCGATACGGAAAACGGCATGGTGTACGAATACTACGTCGGCGTCGCCGTCGGCGGGACGATCGCCGGCACGGTGTTTTCAGACGAGGATTACTCCGGCATTCTGGAGCGTTCCGACCGCAGGCTTACCGGCGTGACCGTGGATCTGGTTGGCTTAAGCGGCGCGCTGATCTCCGAAACGAAAACCACCGCAAAGGGCGAGTACCTGTTCACCGGCGTCATGCCCGGCGAGTACGCCCTTCGTTTTATCCGCAAGCCCGAATATGCCTTCACCAAATACCGCCCGCAGGAACCGGGCGGCAACGACGCAAGGCTCTCCCAAACGGGCGAATGGGGCGAAACGGAGGCGTTCTCCTTTTCCATGGGCGAAACCAAGACCGACCTGAACGCGGGGCTCGTGCAGTCGGCCACGCTGGGCGGCGTGTTTTTCTACGACGAGAACGACAACGGCCTGATGGATGCAAACGAGGGCGGCTTTACGGACGGGCAGGTGCGCCTGTTGTCCAGCGACGGCGAGATTGATATTACGCAGGCCGTCAACGCCGACGGTACATACTTCTTCAGCGGCGTGGTTCCCACCGAATATACGATTATTTACCTGCTGCCCGAGCACGCCGAGATGGCGAAGGTCGTAAACGGCGGCAACACCCTCGCGCATCAGGGGCTTGCGAACGCGATTGCGGGGCTCAGCCTGAAAGCGAAAAAGAATTATACACAGCCGCTTGTCGGCGCGGTGAAGCTGGGCACGTTCGAGGGTTACGTCTTTGAAGACTTGAACGCCAATGGCGTCCGCGACAACGGCGAAGCGGCGCTTTCCGGGGTGACCGTGTCCGTTTCGCCCGCCGGCGCGCGGGAGGCGGTTACGGCGGATACGACGGACGCCGACGGCCTGTTCTCCTTGATTGGCCTTCGCCCGGGTAATTATATGCTGGAGATCACGCTGCCCGAGAGCATGATTTTCGCCGGAGATATTCTTGCAAGCGGCATCCCGCTGGGCGCCACAGGCACCTATTCCAACCCTGTTTTGTTCGGCACGCTGCTGCGGCGCACGGACAACGGCATCGGCGCTGTGATGCCCGCGACCCTGCAGGCGTCCGTGTGGCTGGATGAAAACAGGAACGGCGCGCAGGACCCGGACGAGCGGATGCTGGACGGGCTGGAATACGCGCTGTACGACTCGGCGCGCGCGAAATACGTGATGACCGCCCGCGCGGGCGAGGACGGCACGGCGGTGTTTTTCAACGTCCGCCCGTCCACCTATACCGTCTCCTTTGAGCTTCCGGCGGACGCGCAGCCCGTGAGCGGCGCGGGCACGTTTATGCAGGATGGCCGAACCATGAAGCAAACCGGCGTCGAAATCCACGCGGGAGAGCATTTCACCGGAATTTCCGGCGGGCTCATATGCACCACGAGCATCGGCGGCGTTGTGGCAGCAGACCTGACCGACCGCCGGTCGCCCGTATCCGGCGTGGAAGTGCGCCTGTATCTGGAAGGCAATCCGCAGTTGCTCCAAAGCACGAAAACCGATACGCAGGGCGCATACCGCTTCGACGGGCTCTGGCCCGGCAATTATGTCATCGAGGTCATCCGGCCAGGCGGCTATGTGTTCATCCGCCCCAACGATCCCGCGCTCAAAGCGGAGGACAGCGTCATCCGCCAGATCAGCGACGAGTTCGGCACCGGCGATCCCTTCCCGCTTTACATGGCGCAGGATCAGCTTGCGCACCAGGTCGTGCTCACCATCCCCGCGAAAGTCGGCAATCTGGTATGGCTGGACGAGAACCAGAACGGCCTGATCGACGGTGACGAGCCCATGATCAGCGGCGTGACCATCCATCTGAAGCAGGACGGCGCCGCCGTGTATACCACCACTTCCAACGAATGGGGATATTACGAGTTCTCCGACGTCTATCCGGGCGAATATACGCTGGAGGCGGCTGCGTATCCAGAGCTTGCCATCGCCGCTTCGGTACCGGAGCTTCGGATGATCTCCAGCTGCCTTAAGTCCGGCGACGGCACGCTCGCCGCATCCGATCCGTTCAGCGTCACGAGCGCGTCTGTCAACTTTTTCTATCACCTCGGTTATGTCCTCAAAGAGGGTGAAACAAAGCCCCCGGCGATTACCGAGGGCCCGGCGCAGGTATGGACTCGGCCGTAGCAACATGTCTGTAAAACGATGTTTTTTAACACTACGGCGACTGTAAAACCCCGTTTTTCTTATTTGAACTCTTTCAGCATCGCTTCCTGCATTTTATTTATCGCGCACACAGCCTTGTGCCGGACAGGCAGCGCCTTCAGCTCCTCGATCTGCCTGGGGACTGGTACGCCGGTCAGCGCCTGCAGCTTCTCCGCGCAGGCGAACGCGTCCAGCCCTTCCACGGCCTGCTTGCCCTGCAGCGCGGCCAGCACGTCCCCGGCGAATTTGTACGGGTTTGCCGTCGCCAGGATCACGGTCTGGGAGAAATCCCCCGTTTTGGAGTGATACTCCCGCTGCACATGGCTTGCCACGGCGGTGTGCGGATCCATCAGGTAGCCCGTGTGCCCGAAAACGCGCTTGATCTCCTGCGCGGTCATCGCATCGTCGGCATATCCCGCCGCAAACGACTGCTGGAGTTTGGAAATCCGCTGTGCGCCGATGGAGAAACTTCCGCTTTCTTTCAGCGATTCCATCCACGCGTTCACCACCGCCGGGTCACGGTCGGCGCTTTCGTACAGCAGGCGCTCCAGATTTGATGAAATCAGGATATCCATGCTCGGCGACATGGTTTTAAAGAACGTGCGGTGTGTGTAGTACACGCCGTCCAAAAAGAAATCGCTCAATACATTGTTGCGGTTGGACGCGCAGATCAGCTTGCCGATGGGCAGCCCCATGCGCTTGGCGTAGTACCCCGCCAGAATATCGCCGAAATTTCCCGTGGGCACCACGAAGTTCAGCGGCTGACCCATGCGTATCTTGCCGTGGCATACCATCTGCGCGTAGCAGCTGAAATAGTACACCACCTGCGGCATGAGGCGGCCGAAATTGATGGAATTTGCGGACGAGGGCAGCTTGCCTATCGCGTTCATCTTTTCGCGGAACCCGGGGCTGGAAAAGAGCCTTTTCACGCCTGTCTGCGCGTCGTCGAAGTTCCCTTTCACGCCGATGACGTGCGTGTTTTGGCCTCCGGTCGTGACCATCTGCAATAGCTGCATATCGCTGACGCCCCCGTGCGGGTAAAATACCGTGCAGCTGGTGCCCTCAACGTCTTTAAAGCCCTCCAGCGCGGCCTTGCCCGTATCGCCGCTGGTGGCGACCATGATGCTGATCTCGCGGCGCTCCTCGTTCTTTTGCGCCGCAGGCCGAATCATGTGCGGCAGGAGTTTCAGGGCGATATCCTTAAAGGCGAGCGTCGGCCCGTGAAACAGCTCCATCACATGCAACCGGTCGTCCAATTGCCGGATTGGCACGATCGCCGGATCGTCAAAATTCGCGGGCGAATAGGCGGCCTTCACGGCGTCCGTGATTTCGGACGCCGAATAATCCTCCAAAAATACGCGCAGCACGCGCTCGGCAATCCTCTGATAGCTCAGGTCGCAAAACCCGAAAATCTCATTTTCCGGCAGAACCGGAAACATCGACGGCACATATAAGCCGCCGTCTTTGGCAAGCCCCCACAAAATGGCCTGCGAGGCCGTGACGCACGCACCGCCGCGCGTTGAATAAAAAGACATGCTCTCACTCCCGTACTTCGGATTGGCTTTCCGCCGCACTATGAAGAAGAAGCGGAAGCCCGAAAGCTCCCGCTCGCGACTTGGTCGCCGTTATATCACGTATTTTTGGATAAACGCGGGCA
>JBDRTL010000327.1:0-2670 GCA_043824045.1 Bacillota bacterium | reverse complement strand
AAGAACACGTTTCATGCTTTTTCTCCTTTGATACCTGTCGGTTTTCGCGGCTTATTTACATCCCTATCCTATCACAGGTCCCTGTCCGGTTCAACGCGCAAAACGCGGTTGTCACGCATGTTACGGTTGTGTTTGCGCGGTTGACATACGCTGATTTCTCATGGTATTCTGTTGTGTCTGCACACACCGATACACCGATAGCTTCCGGAGGTACTCATGATGGCTAAACCCGCAATCAGACGCTTGATTGCATTGGTGCTTCTCACCGTTCTTTGGGCTGCGCTTCTGCCCATTGCCGTCGCGTCGGCCAAAACGCTGGCGCAGTGGCTGGAAGGATTTGACACTGGGGAAGTTTGGTTCGGCGAGGATTTCGCCTACGATATCACCGATACCGCAGCGGTCTGGGAACTGCTGATGAAGCCCATCACCGTTTTGGATGTGGCGGAAAACGAATCGGTATACCCGCTGGACGCGCCCGACGGCAGCAAAGTCAAGCACGACAAGCTCGGCGGCTTTATCAACGGGGCCTCCGCCGCCGTGCATGTGCTGGGCCCGGACGAGGACGGCTGGACGCTGATCGAGGGAATCGATTACTACAACCGCGTCATCCGCGGATACGTCAAAACCAGCCTGCTTAAGGAAGCCACCCCGAACGAACACTACGGCGTCGTGATAGACAAGCTGACGCAGCGGCTATATGTGTTCATCGACGGCGAATTTTTCTCTTCCGCTTTGGTATCCACCGGCCTGCCCAACGACAGGCAGCCGTATAACGAGACCGCCGCGGGCGAATACCTGATGATCAGCTGGAGCGGCGGTTTCGACAGCGAAGGCATGTACTGCGATTTAGCCATCCGTTTCAATAACGGCGATAAGCTGCACGAGGTGCCGGGCCTCTTCCGCGCCGACGGCTCGCTGGATTATTCCCGCTATGAGCCGCTGCTGGGGCAGAAGGCCAGCCACGGATGCATCCGCATGGCGCGCATCGCGAATGAAGACGGGCTGAATATGCGCTGGATTTGGGATAACCTGAAACGCAATACCAAGATCGTCATCTGGGACGACGCCGGACGCGAGCATCCCTATCCGGCTGACGACATGCTTTTGTATTACAACCCCACCGGCGGCCAAAACTATCATTCCGACGAGAACTGCAACGCGGTGAAAAGCCGATACCTGCCGCTCACGCAGTTCACCTACGCAGAGCTTGATACCGGCATCTATGCCGAGCTTACACCCTGCCCCTACTGCACCAACGTGATGCGCAAGGACGAGATCGATCTGGACAACTTAAACCGCGGCGCGATCACACAGGAAGAGTACGACAAGCGGCAGGCCGAGCGGCACGGCGGCACGGCGGCGGAAGATGAAGACGAATCCGCTTCGGGCCCCGCCGCTTCCGTGGACGATATCGAGATTACCATCAGCACGGTGGACGATTGAATATACCATACGCCGCGCGAGGGGAGGGAGAGCGTTGAATCAATTTCTGGAAAACCTCTACAAGTGGAACAGGCGGATGAACGGGTTGCCCCGAATCGCCTTTCTGGTTGGCGTTACGCTGTTTTGTACGTGGCTGTTTCTGATCGCGGTTCCGTATGTCTGGCCGTTTATCCTGGCGTTCCTGCTCTCCCGGCTGCTGGCGCCGCCCGTGCGCTTTTGTATGAACCATATGAAGCGCGTCAAGCTGCCGCGCGGGCTGATTACGCTGTTTGGGATGATCTTGTTGCTCGGCATCCTTGGCACCGTGTTTTTCCTGCTTGCCACCCGTATGATCCGCGAACTGGTCCAGCTTTTGCAAAACACGCCCACGTTTGTCAAATGGCTGACCGATACCGCGCTTCCCTATATCCGCGGCCTGTACCAGAGCTACTCCGATATCCTGCCCGCGTCGGCGATGACGTACGTCAACGACGCGGTCTCCGCCATCTCCTCAAACGCCATCAGCTTCGCCGGTTCGCTGTCGGCGACCATCACCGGCGGCGCGGTGAGAATGGCGGCGTCCCTGCCGACCATCCTGTTGTCCATCGTGCTGACGATTATGGGCACCTACTATATGACGGCCGACAAAGAACGGATTTCCGCCTTTTTCAGCCGCACGTTCCCCGACGATATCCGGCGGCACAGCAGGGCGCTGAAGAAAAACCTGGTGCATTCCCTGTTCGGGCAGATCAAAAGCCAGCTGCTCGTTTCGTCGATCATCATGGTCTTTTTGATGCTTGCGTTTACGCTGTTCAGGGTTCGGTACGGGCTGGTCCTCGGCTTTTTCATCGGGCTTGCCGACGCGCTGCCCGTGGTCGGCGCGGGCCTGTTCCTCATCCCGTGGTGCCTGTTTGAGTTGATCATGGGCCGCTACGCGATGTCGGCGTTCTTCGCGGTGGCGTATATCTGCGTGATCGTCATCCGCCAGATCGCCGAGCCGCGTATCGTGGGGCACAATCTGGGGCTGTATCCGCTGGCGACGATGATCGCCATGTACGTCGGGTTCCGGCTGATGGGCTTTCTGGGCCTGATCGCCGGGCCGGTGCTTTTAAACCTCCTCCGTGTGGTGCTGGAGGCCGACGCGGTGGCGCGGAAAGCACAGGAAGAACCTGCCGCGATACAAAAAGAATAATAAACCGGCCAAAAGGGAGTTCGTTAAATGGATTTGCATCAACAAGCGGATTTTTT